>DAOWNK010000206.1 GCA_030642635.1 Pirellulales bacterium | reverse complement strand
TACTTTGGAAGGCAACTTGGCTGCTACTACCAGCGACATGGGGCGATCTCCTTTTCCTTGTTTTACATTCCGGGTCGGGTGTGCAAACACTATATGATAAACTTTCGAGGTCACTGTCGACAAGGGGGGATCGGGGAAGGCGGAAGGGGGAAGGCGGAAGGGGGAAAGCGGAAGTTTGAAATCCGCCTTCCCCCTTCCGCCTTCCCCCTTCTCTTACTCCTTCTTACCCGGCAGGAACTTGAAGAGCTTGCCGAGGCCCGCCTTCTTGCCGGCAATTTCCGGCGCCTCGATCTCCTCACCACTGGTGAGAGCTTCGGCCATCGCAACGATCGACTGAGTAACGGCGGCCTTTGGGGCCTGCTCGATGAGCGGCACGCCGTTGTTGCGCACTTCGACCATTGTGCGATAGTCGTTTGGAATTTGCCAGAAGATATCCTTGCCGATGGTTTCTTCGGCCTTTTTCAGCGTGATCTGGCCGCTTTCCAACCCAACGCGATTCACCACAATTTTGATCTTATCTGCGATATCCTCCATTTCGCTGAACGACATCATCAGCCGCACGATGTTCCTCAGACACGGCAGGTCGAGTTGCGTGACCAGCAGAATGTGGTTGGCCATTTCCAGGGCGATTATGTCGATTGTGCTGTAGCTCTTCGACAGATCGAGTATCAGATGTGTAAACGTGGCCTTCAGCAGCCCGATCACGCGCTGAAGGTCGTCGGGTGTGATCAGGCCGATATCTTCTAATTGCACGGGCCTGGGCAGCAGATACAATCCGGATGAGTGCTTCGTCAGCGAGCGTTTAAGCAGTGTGAAATCGAGCCGGGTGACGTTCTGCGCGACGTCGACCAGCGTGTAGTCTGGAATGATATCCAGCAGTACGTCGGCGTCGCCGAGGCACAGGTCCAGGTCGATCAGCGCCACGGAGTTTTTCTCATCGGCGGCCAGTGCGCAGCCGAGGTTCACGGCCAGGCTGGTCGTGCCCACCCCTCCGGTCGCACCGGCGACGGTGATGATCTGACTTCCGCGCGGTCTGCCGTCGCCGCTGCCGTATCGTCGTTCGCTGATTCGTCCTACGGCGGCCAACAGGTCCTCGATACGCACCGGCTCGGTGATGAATTCTTTGGCTCCTGCCCGCATCGCTCGCAGTATCAGGCTGCCGTCGTTCGATGAACTGACCACCAGCACCGAGCAGTCGGGAGAGGTCTCACCGAGTTTTGCGACCAGATCGAGGGCCTTTTCCGTGTCGTCGTCGATGGCGACCAGTCCGATGTCGGGGTTGGTTTGCGCCACCACGTCGGCGAAGAACTCGTAGCGCGAACACTCGGCCTCCAGCCACAGCATGTCTATGCTGAGCAACATGCTCTTTAGAGTTTCACGCTTCGAGTCGTCGGGATCAACGATCGCCAATCGTAATACATTGCTCATGGGAGTAGATTTCTTGGTGGTTTCGGAAGGCGTTTATATGGTGCCCCAAGAACACTTGTGCAAGTATAGGTTACAGAAGCAGCACCAAATGCAAGTGGCGCCAAAATGCAAGTGGCACCAAAATGCAAGTGGCACCAAAATGCAAGTGGCACCAAAATGCAAGTGGCACCAAAATGCAAGTGGCACCGGCGTCTCGCCGGTGGCACGCAAGTGCAGGCGTTGCCACAAGCTCCATCACACCGGCGAGACGCCGGTGCCACTGTGAAAACACATGCCACTGTGAAAACACATACTGCTATTTCACCACGTACTGCTATTTCACCACGTCGTAGCCGATCGGCCCGATGAATTTCGGTTTAGAACCGAGAGTTGCATTTTGCGGCTCGGGTGGCGTTTGCTGATTATGCCGACTGGTGGCTTGTGGCGGAGTGGAACGACGCCCCAGCCACCCAGCCTGCGACGTCTCGGCCGGCACACACTGCTGGCAAGGCGCCCCATTGCAACTCGGGCAACAGTTCGGCACTTCCAGATGGCCTTTCAGGTACAGTTCACAGTCGCTGGGCGAGGTCGTCCGCATGCCCGGGCCGCACGGCGGCACCTCGTGCGGGTCCATCGCCTCGACCAACTCGGGTGTTACCAGCATTAGCAACTCGACCTCGTTGGTCTGTTCCTCGACCTTGCGGAACAGTGCGCCCAAATATGGAACGTCGCTTACCCAGGGCAGGCCGCGATTGATGGCCTCGGTGCGCGTCTGCACCAACCCGGCAATCGCCAGCGTCTGGCCAGCTTGCATCTCCACGCCGGTATCTACCTCGCGTGTGCGTAAGCCCGGGACGACGATGCCTTGGAGCACGATGCTTACGCTGGGGTCGATCTCGCTTACCCGAGGTCGGACCTCCAGGCGAATCCGTCCGTTGCCCAGCACGATAGGCACGAAATCCACCTGTGTGCCGAACTTCTTGTATTCGATCGAGATAGTCCCGAGGCTCTCGGGCACGAGTATTGGAATCTCGCCGCCGACGTTGAAGCTGGCCGGACGGCCGCTGACTGTAACCAACGTCGGCTCGGCCAGGATTTTCATCAGGTTGTCTTGTCGCAGAGCTTCGAGCACACCGAAAAATGCGTTGCTGTCATCGACGATATTAAAACTGAACGTGGGACTGCCGGAGGCAACCGCCGTGATCGGTTCATCTGTTATGGTTCCGGCATTGATGTCGTACACCATTTTGGCAGGAGATACTGAGTTGATCAGACCGCTCACACCGGATAAGACGATGTTTTCTTTGGAAATCTGTGCCCAGTCGAACCCCAGTCGGCGGAGCTTGGTCCGCGAGCCCTCCATTACCTTCACGTGCAGCAACACTTGCTGGACGCCGCTGATGTACATGTTGTTTATGACCTTCGGGTAATACTCCTCGGCGATCCGCACGATCAGGTCGACGTATTCCGGCTTGTCGACGTAGCCGGAGATCAGCACACCGCTGGCCAACGGGACGATATTCAGCGAGCAATTCGGAAACTGGCTGCGCAGGATCATGTCGAGTTCCCGGGCGTCGCCGAAGACGATCACGTCGATGGTGAACACCTTTTTGTCCTCGCCCCACAGGTTGATCTGAGTTACGCCGGGCGCCTTGGCCGATATCTGAATTTCGGTCGGCGAGAGCGGCGTCAAGTCCAGGATGCCGGGATTGTTGACCTGTGCCTGTGGAATCTTCTGGTCCAGCGTTAGGATGCGGCTGGTATTGACCGTCATCTGCATCTGCTCGTTCGACTGTTTGACCTTGTGGACGATCGACGGCGTTTTCAACGGCTGCTGTGCCTTCAGATGCGCAGCGGTTGCAACAATGCAGATCGAGATCGAAACGATCAGAAGCGGCGTAAGAACTCGCCGCCGGGCGAAAGTATTCATCCTTGAATTCCTTGCGTCAGTAGTCAGTAATTTGTAGGCTGGGTCGAGCGGAGCGAGGCCCACCTATTCGGGAATCTTGTTGCTTGGTTCCACGGAAGGTGGGCCTCGCTCCGCTCGACCCAGCCTACCTCTCTGACCCCCCCTAATCCCTAGCCCCCAGCCCCTAATCTTCTTCTTCCTCTTCCTCAGGTTCTACTTGATCGTCCGGTTCGTGCATCGGTAGCGTATCACCGGTGGGTGCATCATACATATCGTCTTCGTCCACGACGTTCACTTTCCAAAATCCGCCGCCGGGGGCCGAAGCGACGTCTTCCGCCTCGAGCACCAACAGGTTGACCTCCGGCCCAATCATAAGTCGCATTTCATGTCGGCCGGGTTGGAGTTTTGGGACGGTCGTTTTCACATTCATCGCCGTCTTCGATTTCGTTAGAAATTTCAGGAATCCGTCGCCTTGCGATGCGGATTTCTCGTCCTCGCGACTGGTCGGCCTGGCGCCGCCGAACAGTTCATATGTCGGAGTCCCGTCGGTTGCTACGTGCTCGTCGTCTTCGGGACCTCGCATGACCAACTGGATTTTGCCGAGTTGCGAGGCCAGCATCACCTTTTCTGCGTCCTGGGGCACAACCAGCAGCGAGATCGTCTTCGCAGCGAGCGGTTTCACGCCGTCACGTTCCGGGTTTATTTCCACAACGTCGTTTACCGCGAATACCTTGACGTCTTGCAGGATGGTTTGCGTGCTCGTCTCTGTGATTCCCGCACGTTGATTGCAGCGCAGGTGGACCAGTACGTCCACCCGGTCGCCGGGCCGGATCAGGCTGCCGCCGCTGCTGACTGGGTCGACCTTGACCGAGACGACGCGATATCCCTTGGGGATCCTCGGCGTTACCCCGCCGAGCTTGTCGCCCTTGCTGAAGAGCTTGTTCGCCAGGATCGGCTCGCCGGCGTAGAGTTTGGTTTTGGTTCGGCGTCCTTCCACGTCTTCGATGTTCGTAAGCGCGCCGCTTGGCACCTTGTCCTTAGGCCATTGCTCCAGGCGAAGCATTTGGGAGGTAAGCGGATCGCCCAGACCGATGTCCTCCATCGCGACAAAGACGGTTTCCGTTTCGCCGGCTGGAAGCGCTGTCCGGCCGTGTCGCTTGGACATCACCTGCGTGATGCCGATCGAGGCGACCAGGCCGCAACCAAGCGCCAAGATGAGCAGTGCCAGTGATTTGCCTCGCATATGAGTTCCTTTAGCTATCAGCAGTCAGCTTTCAGCTGTAGGCTGGGTCGAGCGTAGCGAGGCCCACCTTCTACATGGTCAACAGCAAAATCCACAAAAAGGTGGGCCTCGCTACGCTCGACCCAGCCTACAATCCCCACATCCCGTGAACGGTTGCCTTTTATTTAGCTATCAGCTCCCCCTATTGCACCGTTTCTCGACGCATAATCGATGTTGCAGTTAAATTAGTTTCACTTAAAAAAAACGGCGACGGAAGCCAACTTACTTGATCGAAAGGGATTGTAACGGTAACGGTGACCGGCTCGCCGTAACCTGCGCTGCTCGGATCTGACGGATCGACCGTTATGGTCGCACTATCCGGATCAATCTGTGCACCTTCCAAGTACCGCTCGACGCTGTCGATCACTCCTGGGCTTTCCTCTGTACCGACGCTTACCGCACCGTCGAGCACGGCAACCCTGGCGCCCTCCCGCGATGCGTTCGTGATGATCTGCTGGACCATAACCATCCGGCCGAACTCGATCATTCCGAAGATCAACAAGAAGAAGACCGGCGCAACGATAGCAAACTCGACGGCAGCGGTCCCTCGTCGATCTTTTCGGCACAATCGGCAACCTTTCTCCAGCCCGGTCTCTTCTTCTACCGCAGAGTTGAACGGTGTGCGGGACGATCCTGGCCGACTATGTGGACTTGGCAATTTGTCAATACTAGGCAAAATGGGTGCTTTCATAACAACATCCCCGTCCAGGCAAAATAGGTGATTGTGCCAATGGCGATCGGAATCCCGTATGGCAGTAACATCATCGAGCTTTTCCGCTCGGCGGCCATGGCGGCCAGCTTTTCAGGGTCGCGAACGAACATGATTTCGCTCAGGATTCCCAGGAACTGGTACTTGTGGTGCCGCCATTTTCGTCGGTAAAGGACCATGGCAATGGCGATCAGCCCGCCGAAAATGGCCGACAGACAGAAGGCATAGAACGTATTGGCGCCCCATATCCAGGCCCCGACGCCGGCCAGCAGTTTCACATCGCCGGCGCCCATGCCTCCGACGGCATAGGCCGGCAGCAGCAATGCCAACCCCACACCGGTTCCCAGCAGGCTCCAGCCCAGCCCTGCCCAGCCGAAAAATGCCAGGCTGTAAATCCAGCCGCTTATGACCAGCGGGAAGGTAATCCAGTTGGGCACCTTCAGTTTCCAACCGTCGATTACCGCCGCAACGACCAGCACGATCGTGACCAGCCAAATGGGCCAGTTTTCAACTAAGGTATTTAAGATGATGTTTAGGTCAGGCATATGTTTCTCCGATAGGTAGGGGTCAGGGGCCAGGGGCCAGGGGCCAGGGGTCAGAGCTTGTGAAAAAATCCCTAACATGCACCAGAAATCACGAATGATGACTGG
>DAOWNK010000009.1 GCA_030642635.1 Pirellulales bacterium | reverse complement strand
CATGTCTCGTCGCCTGTTAGCCGGTAGTGCTGATTCATGGCGAACAACAAGGCGCCCGTGTCCGTCAAACCGAAGTTCACCACAAACAGCCCGTCCGGCGATACGAACGTGCACAGCGAATCCAGGTAGAGTCGGGCCTCCTCGTGATACCCCAGCATATCGAGCGCGTGGCAGTAAAGCGCCGCAGAATAGCCGAAAACAGCTTCGTAACCGCCGCTTCCATCATGCGGTTCATACACGTCGCCGCGTTTGTCGACCATAAGGAAATTGTAAGCCAGCCAGGCGCGATACGCGTCGTTGACGCGCTGCTGTGGAACGCTGATTTTCATGCCCTTCGACAAAATGCCCTTCCAGGAGGCAACGGCCTCGGCCAGGTGCTTGTCGAATTCCGCCGATGAGACCTTGGTCGTGCCCGTAGCAGCTCCTATAGAGGGAGCCTTTATATAAATGCTTTGCTCGGTCCCGGCGTCCACGGCCGGCTTCCAAACGGCCACGGTTTTCACCAACTTCCCCAATTGTATTCGGCAACGAATGTTCTCCACTCGATTTTCGCTGCCCGGGTTGGAGATTCTCAACCGCAGATACGCCACGAGGGGTGTTTCCGGTTTCATTCCCTGCGACCAGCCAAATGCCGTTTGCTCGTAATTCAACCCATTATGTTCGTACTCGGCAATCACGATCGGCAGATAGTTTTCCAGGAGGCGTTTTGAACACGGACATTCGCCGCGGCCAAGTCGGATTGCAGGGTCGCCGACCTCGAAGAAGAGATGTTCGATTTTACCGGCCGGTAGATAGCCGGGCCTGCTCTGCATGCCGTTGAACTGGATCGAGCCGTCCGGCCGTACAATGAATTCGCTTGGGCCGTCTTTCACCCCGATCGCCTCGCGAGGGTGTTTCATGGCGGGAAAATGCCGGGCGACCGACTCGAAACTCGGGTCGCCGGGAGCAGCCAACTCCTTCTCGCCCAGTGTGTCTCGGCTCAATCCCCGGACATGTTTTGTAAGGTGATCGCGCGCATTTGCGACATTGGCAAAGATTATCATCACTAACGTCACTGCAACCGTCGTTCTTCCGATATATTCAAACATGGTCTCTCCCTTGTTTAGCCGGCGTGCTTGCACGCCGTGTAGTTTTCCCGGATAACGTCTTGCTTATTTCACGCGGCGTGTAAGCACGTCGGCTAAACGGGCAAAAAATGTGGCCGCTTCATATGGCTGAAATGTTGCACTACGTTGAATTCCTTACAACCAACTCCGGCCGAATTATCACTGCGCGGCGGACTTCAGGCACCGAGCCGTGATCCAACAGCGTAAACAACAACTCGACCATCGCACGGGCCAACTTGTCGACCTGCAGATTTACGGTGGTCAACTCCGGCTCGATCATCGTGCTCACGTCCAGGTCGTTGCAGCCGACCACCGCCACGTCGTCCGGCACGCGAAGGCCGCGCCGGCGCAACGCCGCAATGATCCGCGCCGCATAAATGTCGTCGACCACCACGATGCCGTCGGCGCCGCCGGCGATCACAACGTCGTCGACTACCTGCATCGCGCGGTCCGGGGTAAACGGCTCCGTCCACCGCATCGACGGCTGCCGGTCCATCACCCAGATCAGCCGCTCGTCCACCCGTCTGCCGGCGGCCTTCAACGCATCCTGGTAGGCGCGGTGGCGTACCCGAGCGTATGGAAACACCAGATCGTTCAACACCAGTGCGATTCGCTGCCGCCGCCGGTCGATCAGATGCTCTACACCCAATCGGCCCACTGCGTAGTAATCGGGCGCGACATAGCAGGCGCCGGCGGGCATTGCATCGTCGTCGTTGCCTGGTTTTTCGTAGTAGACCACACGCTCGAAGCGAGCCAACTCGCCCAACACGGCTTCTTTATAGTCGGGGTGGTTGTGAAATATGCTGATAACGCCGTCTACGCCGCGTGCGAGGAAATCGGCCAGATAGTCTTTCACGCGGTCGTGTGTGCCCACCGCATGGCCGACCATAAAACGAACACCTCGCTCGGCGGCCAGCACTTCCATCTTCTGAATCAGTCGCGGGTCGGCCTCGGCCTGGGTATTGATCAGCACGCCCACCACACCGCTATGTTTGCCCAGCAGTTGCCGGGCCGCGATACTCGGCCGGTAATTCATCTTCTTCACCTCGGCCCTGACCACCTCGGCAGTTGCCTTACAGATACCGTACTGCTTGGAGCGCCCGTTCAGCACCAGCGAGATCGTCGCAGGCGACAGCCCGAGCCGATTGGCAACCTTTGTAAGGGTAACCCTTTTGGCAACTTGCTGTGTCAAGGCTTGCTCCATTGATTGGGCGGATCGACCTGCCTGGAATCTAAATGCTTACAGACTGGAATCTAAAAGCTTACAGATACTATAATACTCAAAATCGGGTGCATGTCAACCACCTAAAACTAAAAGAATCAAAATTTTTGCCAATCCGCCATAATCCGCCGCCGACAGCCCGTAAGTCGTTGTGAGAACACGATTTAAGACGAAAAAGAGACGAAAGGGGGCCGAGACATACTCACAACGACTACGCAGGGGAATCGGCCCCGAGGCGTTTTGTTGGTCGGAACTGCAATTTCGACCCGAAAAAATCGGGAGGGACGATTGTCTTACAAAATACGCAAACATGCTCACAACCAATCTAACCGCGCCGCTTATAGCCGTAACGATTCTGCTGGGTACGGTCGCACCGGCACCGGCCCAAGATGCACATCCGGCAGTGGTTCGGATAATCGCCCAGCAGCGCGGCGGTGCATCGTACGGCTCCGGCGCACTGGTCGCTGTGACTGAATCGCACGGGCTGGTGGTGACCAACTGGCACGTCGTGCGCGACGCCGCCGGGCCGATCACGGTCGTCTTTCCCGACTCTTTCCGCTCGGCCGCCACAGTGATGAAGATCGACCGCGACTGGGACCTTGCCGCACTTGCCATCCACCGGCCGAACGCAATGCCGATAGCCCTGGCTACCGAGGCGCCCAGGCCAGGCGAGGTGTTGACAATCGCCGGATACGGCCGCGGATGGTATCGCTCGGCGGCTGGGCGATGCACACAGTACGTATCGCCGGGCAGGAACATGCCGTTCGAGATGGTCGAGCTGTCCACGGCCGCCCGAAACGGCGACTCCGGCGGGCCGATACTAAACGGCCACGGCGAGCTGGCCGGCGTGCTGTTCGGTGCAGGATTCGGCCGGACCACCGGCAGCTATTGCGGCCGGGTGCGATGGTTCCTCGACGAGCCTATGGCCGTGTTGCACAGTGTGCCGTCACCGCCGACGATGATCGCCGACCGACGCCGTCCGCAGCCGCACACCAAGCCGGCGAAGATCACCGGAGTCACTCTCGTGCGAACATCCTCGCCACCGGCAAACGACCCCGACAACCCGATCGAGTCGAACAAATGGCTCGAAGCGACTGAAAGCTACTCGGCGGCCAGTGAGCTTGCGGGACTGCCCGTACCGCGTCCGCGCAAGGCGCCGGTTGCCGAGGTTTCCGCCGTGTCCGCGCCGCCGTCGCACGCCCATGCACAATCGACGATCCCGAGCCGAGCAGAGCAGATTAAGACGATACTGGCTGCAATCGGCGTGTTCGCACTGCTGTTTCACAGCCTGCGTCTGCTGGGCGCGGCGACCGGGTAGGAATCGCCCGACAAACCACCGTGACACGGCCGGCCTGGTCTGATAGAATGTCTCATTGGTTGTGACGAAGACGACATGTGCACCAATATCATCGGAGTTACAAAAGATTTGCCATCGGACATGGCCAAGAACCACGACCACTATATCCACGGGACGCCGAAACAGTGATGGCAGCGGTCAAGTCGCATGAATCCCAAAATCTATCTCGAAACAACGGTTATCAGCTATCTCGCGGCTCGTCCAAGCCGAGATGTCGTGATTGCCGGACACCAGCAGGTTACACGTGACTGGTGGGATAACTGTCGTGGGAAATATGAATTGGCAGTCTCTGAACTCGTATTCCAGGAAGCCGGCGCCGGCGACGAACAGGCTGCCCGAGAACGACTTGAGGTGCTTGATGCTCTCACGTTGCTGGAAACCACTGAAGAGGCTTTGACACTGGCGAGGCAATTGGTCGATTCCCACGTTGTTCCGAGCAAAGCGGCGGAAGATGCTATTCACATCGCAGTCGCGGCAACCAACGGCATCGAATATCTGGTAACCTGGAATTGCCGACATATTGCCAACGCAGCGATGCGGAGCCGGATCGAGGACGTGTGTCGCTCGGCCGGTTATGAACCCCCGATTATTTGCACACCCGAAGAATTGTTGGAGGCGGATGAAGATGATCAGTGACCCCATTGTCGCCGAGGTCCGCAAAGTACGCGAGGCACACGCGGCACGGTTCAATTACAATCTGGATGCCATTTTCAAAGACATTAAGGCCAAGGAACTGGCAAGCGGCCGGAAGTTTGTTCGGTATCCGTCGAGGCGATGTAATCCCGAGGCGGCGCTGCGAGAATTAGAACGCGGCGGGTTGATTAGATAATTGGCCGTCGTGCCGACGGCCGCTAAACGGGAGCCGTTAACAAGCGCCGGCATCCGGTCGTTTAGCGTCCGCCGGTGCGGCGGCCTGAAGCAAGGAGCATCGAATGACAACCCTTCAAACCGACCCGGGCATGGAGTTCCTTGCACAGAGGGTTGACGGCGATCCGGCCTTCGGGTGCATACAGTGCGGCACGTGTGCGGCAAGCTGCCCGCTGGGCGCGGCGATGGAGTACCCGCCGCGGCAACTGATCCTTCAAGCACGCAGCGGGAACCTGGACAAGATACTCTCCAGCCCATCGTTGTGGATGTGCGTAGGCTGCCACACCTGTTCGAGCCGCTGCCCGAGGGGCATCGAGTTGGCCGACGACCTTTGGCCGGCGCTGCGCGACCGTGCGATGCAGGAGGGCATCCAACCGCCGGCCGAACTGCAAGAGACATTCCAAAACATCTTCAAGTACGGCAACTCGCTGGGCGAGTCGGCCAGGAAGCGGCTTGATTGGGCAAAGGAACTGGACGTGCCGTTGCGCGACCTGTCGAAGGAACCCACGGCGGTCGAGGTGCTTTGGCTGGTCTGCGACTATCCGTCGTACTATCCACGCAACCAGGTCGTCACGCGCGACTTCGCCAGAATTCTGACCGCGCTTGGCGTCCGCTGGGGCGTGCTGGGGAATAAGGAAAAGGCAGTGGGCGACTGCGACCGGCTGTTCGGCGAAGAAGGGCTTTTCGAGATGCTCGTGGAGAACAACAAAAAGCTGTTCGACAAGCACCAGTTCGAGAAGATCGTCACGCTCGATACGCACTCCTACCGTGCGTTGGAGCATTTTTATCCGCGCTACGGGGCCGAGTACCCGGTCGAGCACTACACTACATTTCTGGCCGACCGGCTCGATCTGCTCAAACCGCTTCTGACCAAGCCGGTCAAGGCGACGGTAACGTATCACGACAACTGCTGCATCGGGCGCCGTGCGGGCATATTCGACCAGCCGCGAATGCTGCTTGAGGCCATACCCGGCGTAAAACTGGTTGAGATGGCCCGAAACCGCGAAAACGCGCTTTGCTGCGGCGGCGGGGGCGGCGGAATGTGGCTCGACGGGCATATCGTCGAACACGGCGGGCAGCGGCTCTCCGACCAACGTGTGCGCCAGGCCGCCGAAGTCGGCGCCGAGGTGCTGGCCGTCTCGTGCCCGCTGGAACTTTCACGCTTCGAAGATTCCACAAAGGTCGCAGGGCTGGAGAACAAGCTCCTGGTCCGCGACATCATAGAACTGTTGGCTGAATCAATGGACCTGGGTGAAAAGGAGAAATAAATGAACATTGCCGTTGTGGTCCGACAGGTTCCCGACCTTGTCGAACCGTTGGAAATCGACGCCTCCGGTGCCGCGCTCGACGTGGACGAGGTGGAGTTTCTCATAAACGAAACCGACGACCACGCACTGGAGCAGGCGTTGTTGCTTAAAGAGTCCGGCGGCGGGTCTATTACGGTAGTGGCGATCGACTTCGGCCAGGTGGACGACGTGCTCTACACGGCGGCGGCCAAGGGCGCCGACCGGATCGTCAAAATCCCATACGACGACGATGACCGCCCGCCGCGTCCGGCGGAAGCGGCAGCCATGATCGCCGAGGCTGTGAAGGATATCGACGCCGAGTTGGTGTTGGTCGGCTCCAGTGCCCACGACGAGTTGGAAGGCGTGCTGGCGCCGCTTCTGGCGCTTAAACTGGAACTGCCGTACCTGGGAGTGATCCGTGGTGTGAAACCCGGTGAGGGTGGCAGTGTAACCGCATTCAAGGAATTCCCCGGTGCGGCCATGGCGCAGATGAACGTCAAGCTGCCGGCGGTGCTGGGTATCCTGGCCGCCGATCAGCCGCCAAGGTACGTACCGGTCAGCCGGATTCGCGCCGCGATGAAATCGACCGAGTTCGAAGAGAAGGAAACGGCCGCCGCCGTACCGGAGCCAAATGTGACCGTCCTGCGAATGCACCATCCAGAGCCGAGCGGGCGGGCGGAGATGCTCACCGGCTCGGAAGACGAGGTGGCCGCACGGCTGGCCGAAATACTCAAAGAGAAAGGGGTCGTACAATGAGCGCACAAGACATACTCGTACTGGCCGAGGTCAACCAGGACGCCGTGGCGGATATTACATTCGAGTTGCTCGGCGGCGCCAGGGAACTCGCCGGGGCGACCGGAGGGCAGGTGGTCGCAGTGCTGTTGGGCCACGACGTTGCAAAACACGCCGAGTCGCTATCGGCGGCCGACCGGCTCATCGTGATCGACGATGAGCAGCTTGCCGACTTCTCGCCGGCGCCGTACCTGGCAGTGCTGGAAAGCCTGGTCGGCTCGGAAGGGCCGCGAGCGGTGCTCGCCGGCAGCACGACAATCGGTCTGGACGTTGCGCCAATGCTCGGTGCAAAACTTAACGCACCGGTGGTGAACGCCTGCCAACAGGTGGCCGTGGAGGGCGACCTGCTGAAGATCACCGCTGCGATATGCGGCGGCAAGGTGCTGGCCGAGGTGGAAGTGAGCGCCTCGCCGGCCGTGCTGCTCATACTGCCGGGCAGCTTCCGACCGACCGAGGAAACCGGTGCGGCGACGGTGGAATCCCGGCCCAGTCCCGTCGAGTTGCACCGCGGTGCGGTCACGTTCGAGAAGATGATCCTGCCGGCCCCCGGCGACGTGGACATCACGCAGCAGGACGTGCTGGTGGCCGTCGGACGCGGTATCCAACAAGAGGACAACATGAAAGTGGCCGAGGAACTGGCCGCTGTGCTCGGCGGAGAACTGGCCGCCTCCAGGCCGATCATCGACCAGGGCTGGCTGCCCACCACGCGCCAGGTGGGCAAGTCGGGCATGATCGTCAAACCCAAGTGCTTTATCGCCTTGGGCGTAAGCGGCGCGCCGGAACACGTCGAAGGGATGAAAGATTCCGAGCTTATCATCGCCGTAAACACCGACCCCGGGGCGCCGATATTCGACGTGGCCGACTACGGAGTGGTGGCCGACCTGCTCGACGTGGCGCCGGCGCTGACCGAGGCGATTAAGTAGGGGCTGGGGGCAATACTGTTGAATTAAGGGACAGAATTAGTGGCACCGGCGTCTCGCCGGTGTGACGTAACTTGAAGTAATACCCATACTTATGCACCACCGGCGAGACGCCGGTGCCACTGTGTTTTCCTTGATATTACTACTAATTCAACGATATTGCCCCCAGCCCCCAATTTAAGGACATAACTCATGCCAACCGAAGTAACCATCCTCGGCATAAGCGGTGCAGTGTGGCTGCTGTTGTTGTTGGCGATCTGCTCGGCAGTATTCGCATGGCGGATGTCGGCCTTGCTCCGCGTGCTCGCCATGGGTCGCCGTGAAAACCGGCTCGATCACCCGGTGCTGCGGGCATGGACGTTCCTAAAAGAGGTGATCTGCCAGTCGCGGATGCTTACCGGCGAGTCGATTATCAACTGGGCACACCCGGCGATCTTCTGGGGGTTCTGCTTCTTTGTAATCGCATCGGCGTTGATGTTCGTCGGCGGCATAGCGGCGCCGTGGTTGTGGATTCCGCAGGTCGAGGAGATTCCGGTGCTGGGCACACTGGTCGACCTGTTCGCGGTGATTGTGCTCGTGGGGTTGATTGCCTCGTCGATTCGGCGTTACATCCTCACACCGCCGGGCCTGCAACGCACGATGGACGCCACGATCGTCGTGCTGCTTATCGCCGCATTGATGGTGAGCTTCCTGCTGGCCGAGGCCGGCGGCTATGCCGATGAGGTCTGGTGCCATGCCCCCGCAAGCGTGGGCATGTCCGAAAACGCTGAGAAAAGCGAGTCATGCCCACGCGAGCGTGGGCATGGCACCCAGACTTTCCTGCCGGCCGGAACCGCAACGGCCTACGTCATGCTCGCGGCCGGTGTATCGCCGGAGGGCGTTGTCAACGTCGGTGTGACTGCATGGTGGGTTCACGTGGCGATACTGCTGACGTTTCTGGTCTACCTGCCGTTCTCGAAGCACATGCACCTGATCTGGGCGCCTTTTGCGGTGTTCTTTGCCGAGTTGCCCGCAAAGGGCACGCTGCCGGCGGCCGACGACTCCGGCAAGGAACCGTCAACACAGCTTGGGCTGTTCACCTGGCGGATGTTGCTGAGCGGCTACGCCTGTGCCGAGTGCGGCCGTTGCGAGCGTGTCTGCCCGGCGGTGGAAAGCGGCTCGAAGCTCTCGCCGCGCGAGATACTGCACGACCTGAAGAGCCTGGTGCTGAAAGACGGCATCGCCACATTGAAGGGCCGTAAGCCTGACGACGACGGCCGGGAGTTTATCGGCGGCACCGTGCCGGCCGAGGCGATTTGGGCATGCACAAGCTGCTACGCATGTGTGGACATCTGCCCGGTCCGAAACGAGCACGTGCCGATCATCGTCCAGATGCGGCGCAAACTGGTCGACGAGGGCAAGGTAGACGCCAAGTTGCAAGAAACGCTCATGTCGTTGCAGCGGTACGGCAACTCGCAGGGTAAATCCGCACGCAAGCGGTTCGACTGGGCAAAAGATCTGCCCGGCGGGCTGAAGGATGCGACAAAAGAGCCGGTCGATATGCTCTGGTTCCTCGGCGACTATGCGGCGTACCATCCGTCGTCCGCCCGGGTATCTCGGTTGGTGGCCTTGGTGTTCAACCAGGCCGGGATCGACTTCGGCGTGCTGGCCAAGGGCGAAAAGTCGGCCGGAAACGACGTGCGCCGCATCGGCGAAGAGGGCCTGTTCGAGATGCTCGCCGAGCAGAACATGAAGGCGCTGGGCAAGGCGGATTTCCAACGGATCGTCACCACCGACCCGCATACGTACCATACGCTGAAACACGAGTACAGCCGCTTTGGGCTGGAGACGCCCGTGGTGCACTACAGCGAGGTGCTCGACGAATGTTTGCGTACGGGCAAACTCTCGCCGAAGCGCAGTTTGGAAGGCAAGGCCGTTTATCACGACCCGTGCTACCTCGGCCGGTACAACGGCATTTACGACCCGCCGCGTCGGGTGATCGACGCGACGGGGCTTGAGAGGGTCGAGATGCCGCGCAACCGCGAGAACAGCTTCTGCTGCGGCGCCGGCGGTGGGAAAATCTGGATGGAGGAGGAAGAAGGCATCAGCGAGCGGCCCGCCGTAAGCCGTATCCGCGAAGCGTTGCAAATCGACGGCGTTACGCATTTCGTCGTCTCATGTCCGAAGGACCTGGGTATGTTCGAGGACGCCGTGAAAACCGTCGGCGCAGAGGACCGCCTACGGATAATTGATTTGGGTGAACTGGTTTACGAGGCAATTGGTATGGAGGAAGTCTAACATGACCGCACACGAAAAAGAATCCAAAATCGGCGTATACATCTGCCATTGCGGTACGAATATCTCATCGGTGATCGACGTGCATGCGCTGGCGGAGTTCGCCAAGGGCCTGCCGCACGTGGTCCTTGCACGCGAGTACAAGTACATGTGCTCCGACCCCGGGCAGGACTTGATTAAAAAAGACATTGCCGAGCACGAGCTGGACCGCGTGGTGGTTGCCGCCTGTTCGCCGCTGCTGCACGAGGCGACGTTCCGCAAGGCGGCCGAGATGGCCGGGCTGAATCCGTTCCTGGTGCAGATGGCGAACATCCGCGAGCAGGTCGCCTGGGTGACAGACGATTCGTCCGGTGCACTGCAGAAGGCCGAGGCGCACGTGGCCGCCGCCGTGCATCGGGTAAACGAACACAAGCCGCTGGAACGCCGTTCGGTCGCTATCACACCGCGCGTGATGATCGTCGGCGGCGGGATAGCGGGCATCGAGGCCGCGCTTACCTTGGCCGAGGCCGACAAAGAAGTAATCCTGGTCGAGCGCGAGCCGTCGATCGGCGGGCACATGTCGATGTTCGACAAGACCTTTCCAACGCTCGACTGCGCCGCGTGTATACTCACGCCGAAGATGACCGCAGTGAAGGACGAGCCGAAGATCAAGCTGATGACCTACAGCGAAGTCGAGTCGGTCGACGGGGCGGTCGGCAAGTACAAGGTCCGGGTCCGCCGCAAGGCACGCTACGTTAACGAGGACCTATGTGTCGGCTGTATGCAGTGCATCGACGCCTGCGTGTTTCGCAAGCCGAAGTTCCCGAACGAGTACGACCAGGGTCTGGCGTTGCGCAAGCCGATCTACGTGCCGTTCCCCCAGGCGGTGCCGCCGGTGCCGGTGATCGATCCGAAAACCTGCCTACAGCTTACCAAGGGCAAGTGCAAGCAGAGTTGCGTGGAGGCGTGCGGAGATCGCAACGCCATCGAACTGGAGCAGGAAGACACCGTCGAGCAGTTCGAGGTCGGGGCCATTATCGTAGCCACCGGGTTTAAGACGTTCGACCCCTCGGTCATGCCGTACTACGGATACGGCGTGCTGCCGAACGTCTACACCAGCCTGGAGATCGAGCGGCTGGTGAACGCCGCCGGCCCGACCGGCGGAAAGCTGACACTGCACGACGGCTCAGTGCCGAAGCGCGTGGGAATTGTACACTGCGTGGGCAGCCGGGATAAAAACTACCACGCCTACTGCTCGAAGGTTTGCTGCATGTACTCGCTGAAACTCGCACACCTGGTCAAAGAAAAGACCGACGCGGAGATATTCAATTTCTACATCGACATGCGCACCTCGGGCAAGGGTTTTGAAGAGTTTTATAATCGTGTGCAGAATGAAGGCGTTCACTTCATTCGCGGCAAAGTGGGCGAGATCGACTCGGCGCCCTCCAACAACGGCGAGCCGTCCAACCTGATGACCGTTAAGGTAGACGACACGTTGCTGGGCGAGATACGCAACATCGAGGTCGACATGGTCATCCTGGCGGTCGCCTTGGAGCCGCAGCCGGACGTGGACCAGGTGCGTCGTATGTTCGGCATGTCATGCTCCGCCGATGGGTTCTTCCTTGAGAAGCACCCGAAGCTGGCGCCGGTGAACACGGCCAACGACGGTGTGTTCCTGGCCGGCGTCTGCCAGGGCGTAAAGGACATCCCGGACACCGTGGCCCAGGCCTCTGCTGCCGCCGCCAAGGCCATGGCGCTGATCGACCGGGGCTATATCGAGTTGGAGCCGAACACGGCCGAAATCGACGAGGAGGCGTGCTCCGGCTGCAAGATATGCAATAACCTCTGCCCGTACGACGCGATCGAGTACGACGAGGAAAAAGAAGTGAGCCGGGTAATTCCCGAACTGTGCAAAGGTTGCGGCACATGCGTGGCCGCCTGCCCGGCGCAGGCCATCACAGGCGTCCACTTTACAAATGCCCAAATCTTTGCTGAAATAGAGGGTGCTTTGTTCGACGCCGCGCCGGCAGGGGTGTAGAGTAACCGTCCATTTGGGTGTATCCGGTAATTACGCCGCCAAATTTCGGTGTAAAGCCGCGACCAGCGGTCGCGGACTGCCCGACGATGAGCCGATAATCCAGCCATCCGCGACCACTGGTCGCGGCTTTGCAACCCAGGAGCAACTATGAGTGAGAACACGTTTGAACCGAAGATCGTCGGGTTTCTGTGCAATTGGTGCAGCTACACGGCGTCCGACCTGGCCGGAACCGCCCGGATGAAGTACGCCCCGAACGTGCGGATCATCCGTGTAATGTGCAGTGGGCGGGTGGACCCGAGTTTTCTGCTCAAGGCGTTTTCGCTGGGTGCCGATGCGGTGCTGATCGCCGGCTGTCATCCGGGCGACTGCCACTACCAGAATCAGAACTACAAGACGATGCGCCGCTACTCGATGATCCAGCACACGTTGCCGCAGTTCGGCATTGAGCCGGAACGGGTCAAACTGGTCTGGGCATCCGCCGCCGAGGGCCAGCGGCTTGCCGATGCCATCGACGAACTATCGGCAGAAGTCCGCGAACTGGGGCCGCTTAATTGGTCGAAAAACTGGGACGAGAACGGCCGGCGGCTCGAAGCGCTCGAAGACATCGCCAAGGAGCACGAAGAGGCTATGGAGGTGCCGCTATGAGCGAAAATCAAAAGGGCAAGCTGGCCGTCTATTGGGCCGCATCATGCGGCGGGTGCGATATCAACACGCTTGGGATCGACACGAAGATACTCGACGTGGCTGCCGCGTTCGATATCATCATGTGGCCGTGTGCCACCGACGGCAAGGTCCGAGACATCGAGAAACTCTCCGACGGCGAGATCGACCTGTGCCTGTTCAACGGCGGCATCCGCACCAGCGAGCAGGAATACATGGCACGGCTGTTGCGGCAAAAGTCGAAGGTGCTCGTTGCGTTCGGCTCCTGTGCCATAGAGGGCTGCATCCCGGGCCTGGCCAATATGAACAACCGGCAAGAGATTTTCGATACGGTTTACAAGGAAGGCTCGGCGACGTATCCGGAAAACCCCGACGATCTGCGGCCGCAGCACGAGACCGAGATGCCCGAGGGCACGCTATACCTGCCGGTATTCTACGATACGCTGAAAACGCTGGCCCAAACGGTCGAGGTGGATTACTACCTGCCGGGCTGTCCGCCGGAGCCTGAGAATATTTGGAAGGCGCTGACCGCGGTGTTGGAGGGCACGCTGCCGCCGCCCGGCTCGGTGATTGGCCCGAACACCACGGTCTGCGACGAGTGCCCGCGGACTCGGACCGAAAAGAAAATCAAAAAATTCTACCGCACATGGCAGATCAAGCCCGACCCGGACGTGTGCCTGTTGGAGCAGGGGATACTATGCAACGGTATAGCGACCCGGGCCGGCTGCGGCGCACTTTGCCCGCAGGTCAACTCGCCGTGCATCGGCTGCCACGGGCCGAACGACGGCGTGCAAGACTACGGCGCCCGGATGATAAGCGCCTTGGCATCGGTAATCGACAGCGAAGACCCGGACGAGATCAACCGGATTATCAGCGAGGGGATACCGGACCCAGTAGGCAGTTTTTATCGCTTCAGCCTGGCCGGCAGCTTGCTGCGTCGCAAAAAATTACACACTTCACATAAAGATTAAGCATGATCGAACCGAACCGACAGGGCGAAGTTTGGGTATTTGCGGAACAGGAAGACGGCTCGCTGCACGACGTGTCATTAGAGTTGTGCGGTAGGGCACGTGAGTTGGCCGACCGGCTTGGCGTGAAGGCCGCCGCCGTGTTGCCGGGCAAAAACGTCGGCGGATTGGCCGATGAGTTGATCGCCCACGGGGCCGACAATGTATACGTGGTCGGCGACGAGCGTCTGGGGCATTATCAGACCGGCTCGTACGCGCAGGTGCTCTGCTCGTTGATCGAAAAACACCGTCCGCAGATAGTCGTCTACGGCGCCACGCCGATCGGCCGCGACCTTGCGCCCCATGTGGCCTCGACAATGCGGGCAGGACTGACCGCCGACTGCACCGACCTGGAAATCAGCGACGTTACCGACCCGAAGACGAAAACGGCTCACAAGAATCTGATGCTGCAAATCCGGCCGGCGTTCGGCGGGAATATCATCGCCACGATCGTCAACTTCGACCGCTGGCCGCAGATGGCCACCGTGCGCGAAGGCGTGATGCCGCTAAAGGAACCGGACGCAAAACGGACCGGGAACGTTATAAACGAGCAGGTCGAGATCGACCAGACCGCCCTGGCTTTGAAGCTGATCGAGCGGCATATCGAGCCTCGCACGGTGAACCTGAAGGGCGCCAGGGTGATAGTGGCCGGCGGCGGCGGTGTCGGAAGCAAGGAGAACTTCCAATTGGTCCAGCAGCTTGCCGGGGTGATCGGCGGTGCGGTCGGCGCAAGCCGGGCGGCGGTAGACGGCGGACTGATCGGCAAAGAGCACCAGATCGGCCAGACGGGCACTACGGTCCGCCCGGCGCTGTACATTGCCGTGGGCATAAGCGGCGCAATCCAGCACCGTGCCGGCATGGAGGAATCGGCCAAGATCATCGCAATCAATACCGATCCGGAGGCGCCGATCTTTTCGGTTGCCCACTACGGTATAGTGGGCGATTTCAAGGCAGTGATCCCGATGATGATAAAGGCGATTAAACAGGGGAGCTAGGGGCTGGGGACTGGGGACTGGGGTTTTGGAACACGTCCCCATTTAGCCGCCGTGCTTGCACGGCGCGTAGCATGTGCACAGCCGCTTGCGGCTTAGCAGCAAGGTGAATTTATGATCGGGACCGATGTGCTAGAAGAGATCGTGGATCGAATCGTCGAGCGATTCGGTCCGGAGAAGATCATTTTATTTGGTAGTTATGCGCACGATGAAGCTACCGAGCAAAGCGATGTGGACTTGTTGATAGTGGCCGCGGCTGATTTGCCGTTGCGCGAGAGGTTTCCGGTAGTTCGTCGACTGCTGGCCGATTATCCGGCGTCGTTCGATGTGATTTGGAAGACGCCTGAAGAGTATTATCGTTGGCGGAACGTCGTCAACCATATCGTCTATTTTGCGGAAAGATACGGAAAGGTGCTTTATGAGCAATGAGCAGCGAGAGGCTGCAAGCCAGTGGCTTTCCAAGGCAGAGAGCGATTGGGCGACGGTTGTGCTTTTGTCCGGTCATGAAGACTGTCCAAGGGATAGTGTCTGTTTTCACTGTCAACAATACGTGGAAAAGCTCCTAAAAGGATTTTTGACATTGTATGCCATCGAAGCACCGAGGACTCATGATTTAAAACGATTGGTTCAGATTGCCGCGACCAAAGAACCAAGTCTCTCCAAACTGAAAGATGCTGCAGATTTATTGACAAGTCACGCTGTGTGGTCACGTTACCCAGACGATTGGCGGGAAATTGAATCCGATGAAATGAGTGAAATGAAATCTATTGCGGAGCAGTTTGCCGCAGTTCTGCTTCCCGAATTGAAAAAATGTAGCGGATAGTATCCGGCTGCAAGCGGTTTGGCAACCAATCGAAAATATCTTGGAGCTTTCCAGTGGCGAATTTCTTTACCGATAACGCAGACATACAATTCCTCTTTAATCACATCGACCTGGCCGAGTTGGCCCGGATTCAAGAGGACGAGTTCGTACACGCCGACGACGGTGCATGCGATTACGCCCCGGCCGACGAGGCCGATACGGTCGATAACTACCGGCGAATTCTCGAAATCGTCGGCCAGGTGGCGGGCGATATGATCGCGCCGAATGCCGAACAGGTCGACGCCGAGGGGAACACGCTTAACCAGGACGGCACGGTTACGCTGCACCCGCTGGTGCAAAAAAATCTCGACCGGCTCACTCAGGCCGACATGATGGGCTTTACGCTGCCCTATAAGTACGGAGGACTGAACTGCCCGAACCTGATCTACACTATGGCCACAGAGATCATCAGCCGGGCGGACTGCTCGTTTATGAACATGTTCGGGCTGCAAGGCATTGCCGAGACGGTAAACGCCTTCGCCTGCGAGGAGATCAAGGACGAGGTTCTGCCGCGATTCGCTCGCGGCGAGGTGACCGGCGCGATGGTGCTGACCGAGCCGGACGCCGGCAGCGACTTGCAGGCCGTGCGGCTGCGAGCCACCCAAGACGAACAGGGTAACTGGTGCTTGAACGGTGTAAAGCGGTTCATCACCAACGGCTGCGGCGAGATACTGCTTACCCTGGCGCGCAGCGAGCCGGACATCGCCGACGGCCGGGGCCTGAGCCTGTTCATCTCAGAGCGATCCGAGAAAGTAAAGGTGCGGCACCTCGAGAGCAAGCTGGGTATCCACGGCTCGCCCACCTGCGAGCTGGTCTACACCGACACGCCCGCCAAACTGGTCGGCGAGCGGCAGAGGGGTCTGATCACCTACGTGCTGGCGCTAATGAACGGCGCCAGGGTGGGCATCGCCTCGCAGTCGCTGGGAGTGGCCGAGGCGGCGTATCGGCTGGCACGGACCTACGCACACACCCGATGCCAGTTCGGCGGCCCGATCAAGCGGCTGCCGGCCGTGGCCGAGATGGTCACCGACATGGCGATTCACGTCGAGGCGGCTCGGGCGCTCACGTACGAAACCAGCCGTGTGTGCGACCACGAGCGCAACAACCTCCGCATAATGGAGTGGTCGAAAGACATCGACAAGGACGAGAAGAAACGCCGCAAGCAACTCGCGCGGTCGCTGAAACGACTGAACGCCATGCTCACGCCGATGAGCAAGTAGTACGCCTCGGAGATGGCCTGTACGGTGGCCGACACCGCCGTCCAGGTGCTGGGCGGCTCGGGCTACATGAAAGACTACGCCGCGGAACGCTACCTGCGCGACGCACGGATCACCACAATATACGAGGGCACCAGCCAGTTGCAGGTAGTGGCAGCCGTGCGCGGCGTATCATCCGGCACGTTCGAGACGTGGACCGCCGAGTACGACAACAAACAATACGACGATTCCGAACTGAACGAACTCAAAGAACTATTGCTCGACGGCAAGCGACAGATACTCGAAGCGGTCGAGTTCGTCAAGGCCCAAGGCGCATCGTATCTGGATTTGTCCGGCCGACGGCTGGTCGATTCCGCCATTACAATAATCGTCGGCCATCTGTTCCTGGGCCAAGGCGCTGCAGACGAGCGGAAGAAGAGCGTCGCCCGGCGGTTCATCACCAGCCGGATGCCGGTGTTGCAGATGAACTGCCGACAGATTCTCGCCGGCGACACCTCGCCCATGGACCAGTACGCCCTGCTGGCCGGTCCGGTGCCGGTGAGCGATTGAGTGTCAACACTTGTCGTTTGACAGTTTTCGTGGTTTTGTCGGTATCCGGCGGCTCGCTCTTGCACCCAAAAACGGAAGAGCCAACAAATCCATTTAGTTTGGGACCGTTGACAACTTTACGCGCCGTGCAAGCACGGCGGCTAAACGGTTTCAATCTCTCCTTGACCGGATGCGGCATAATAGGTAAATTATAGGGTTGGGATGAGATAAACATGGAAGAAATTCTCGCACGAATCTGGGAAGTTGTAAGCGACTTTTTCGGCGGAATTGCCCGGGGACTCGAACGACTGATCACCGGGCTGTTCGGCTCGTCGAATGCGCGGTACCTGAAAAGGCTCCAACCGCAGATCGATGCGATAAATGCCCTGGAACCGAAGTATCAGGAGATGACCGACGCGGAATTGGTCGAGCAGACCGAAAAGTTCCGCAAGCGGCTCCGCGGCGGCGAGACGCTCGACGAGCTTCTCATCGAGACGTTCGCCGTCTGCCGCGAGGCCGGCCGCCGCGTGCTGGCCATGCGGCATTACGACGTCCAACTCATGGGCGGCATCGTACTGCACAGCGGCAATATCGCCGAGATGGTCACCGGCGAGGGCAAAACTCTGGTCGCCACGCTGGCGGCGTATCTGAACGCACTGGCCGGCCACGTGCACGTGGTCACGGTAAACGACTACCTTGCCCGACGCGACATGGAATGGATGGGGCCGTTGTACCTCTCGCTGGGACTTACCATCGGGGCAATCCAAAGCAACATGGACGCCGCCGAGCGGCAGAAGGCATACCAGTGCGACATCACCTACGGCACGAACAACGAGTTCGGGTTCGACTACCTGCGCGACAACATGCGTCCGGCGGCCCAGGGCGACGATAACTACCAGAGGCACATGCAGCAGGTGCAGGGCCGGCTGCAATTCGCCATTATCGACGAGGTGGACAACATCCTGGTCGACGAGGCCCGCACACCGCTGATTATCTCCGGCCCGGCTCACGACGACATTACCCGATACAGCAAGGCCGACCGAATCTCACGGCAGTTGAAAAAAGGCGTCCACTTCGAGGTAAACGAGAAGGAGCATTCGGCCCACCTGACCGACGACGGGGTACGCGCGGCCGAGCAGCTTGCCGGCGTGGAGAGTTTCTACACGGCCGGACATATGGAATGGCCGCACCTGATCGATAACTCGCTGAAGGCGCATAACCTCTACAAGCGGGACGTCAACTATGTAATCAAAGACGGCGAGATCGTTATTGTCGATGAGTTCACCGGACGGCTTATGCCCGGGCGGAACTGGTCTGACGGGCTGCACCAGGCGGTCGAGGCGAAGGAAGGCGTGCAGATCAAGGAAGAAAACCAGACGCTGGCCACCATCACGCTGCAAAACTTCTTCAAGCTATACGATAAAATCTGCGGTATGACCGGAACCGCCATGACCGAGGCGGCCGAGTTCTGGAAAATCTATAAGCTCGACGTCATCGCCGTGCCCACAAACAAACCGCTGTTCCGGCTCAATAACCCGGATGTCATCTACCGCACGGAGCAGGAAAAGTACAATGCCGTGGCAGACGACATCGAGCGGACGTACAAGTGGGACGTGCTGGCGCTTACCGGAGGCGAAGAAATGTTGGGAAAGATCGTCCACGAGTACGACGAGGCGGTCGAGATCATCCCAAAAGGCAGCAAGCACCGCGAGACCGTTCCACGCGACAAGATCAAAACGATCGAACGCCGCGGCCGGCCGATACTGGTGGGCACCGTGTCAATCGAACGCAGTGAGGTGATCTCGAAATTGCTCGAGCAACGGGGTATCAAGCACGAGGTGCTCAACGCCAAGCACCACAAGCGCGAGGCCGAGATCGTCTCGCAGGCCGGACGCAAAAGCGCAGTTACCATCGCCACGAACATGGCCGGCCGTGGCACCGACATTATCCTCGGCGGCAATCCCGACGCCATGGCCTGGGCACAGCTACAGGAAAAGTATCCCACCCGCCTGGAAGTGCCGCCGGAGGAATGGGACACGCTGGTCGGTGAAATCGAGCAGCGAGAGCAGACCAAGCCGGAAGGGCGCGAGGTGGCCGGCATGGGAGGCCTGCACATTATCGGCACCGAACGCCACGAGGCTCGCCGGATCGACCTGCAGCTTCGCGGCCGGTGCGGACGACAGGGCGACCCGGGCAGCAGCCGGTTCTACCTCTCGCTGGAAGACGATCTGATGCGCATCTTCGCCGGCGAATGGGTCAAAAACATACTCACACGACTCGGAATGCAGGAGGGCGAGGCCATCGAAAGCCGTATGGTCTCGCGACGGATCGAAGGCGCACAGAAAAAAGTCGAGGAACGAAACTTCGAAATCAGAAAAAACCTCCTCGAATACGACGAGGTGATGGACGAACAACGAAAGCGAGTCTACTCCTATCGGCAGAAAATACTCGACGGGGTTAACTGTAAACAACTCATCATCGAGATGATCGACCGGCAGGCGGACCATTATCTCGAGGAGTTCCTCGACAAGGATTACGGCGCCGAGACGTTCGCCCAGTGGGCCGGTAAGGAGTTGGCCGTCGAGTTGGACGCCCGAGACTTCCGCGGCATGGATTTTCGCTCTGCTGAGGATTACGCCAAGGACCAGGCCGAGCGGATGGTGCACGGCCAGGTGTTGGAACTGATCGACGAGAACCTGCCAGATGAGGTCGATCAGCGCGAATGGAATTGGGAGGCGCTGGTTAAAACAGCCAATACCCGCTGGAAGCTGAGCCTGCGCGACCGCGACCTGAAGAAGGTCGGCCGCGACGACCTGGCCGAGTTCCTGATCGAGAAGGCCGCCGAAGCCGTAATGAAAATCGATCTGAGCCAGGGCGCTAATTTCCTCGATCCGGATTTCGGTATCCAAACCGCCTGTGCATGGGTGCGGCACAAGTTCGGCATCGCGCTGGAGCCGGATGGGGTCCGAGACCTTGAGCCTGAGCCGTTCAAACAGCTTGTGCGCGATCGTGCAACCGACGCCTATAACGAGAAGGAGGTCGAGTACCCGGTGATGGCCGGGCTGTATCACTTTACCACCCGCGACGCAGGCGGGCATAAGCGATACGACCGCGAGCAGCTTGTCGATTGGGCGTGTGAGCGGTTTGACGTTGAACTGAGCATGGACGATCTGCGGAACAAGCAGCGAGACGAGATTCGTGCGTTGCTGGTCGAACACAGCCGCCGATACGCTCAGTCGGCCGAAGAAGCGGCGGCCGGGGCCGGGTTGCGATTCGACCGGTTGTTCAACGACCAGCCGCCCTCCGACGTGTTGCTTCGTACTGCCTACGACGACGGCCGGCTGCAATCGCTCAGTGACTGGCTGTCCGAGGACCTTCACTATAAACTCGCACCGGATGAGATGGTCGGCCTGGAGCCTGACGTGTTGGATCGTCGGCTGGAGACGGCAGTCGAGCTGCGATACCGGCCGGAGATGCGCAAGATGGAGCGTGCGTTGTTGCTGCAACTGCTCGACGGCGCATGGAAAGACCACCTGCTGGCGATGGACCATCTGCGCAGCAGCGTAGGGCTGCGCGGCTACGCCCAGGTCGACCCGAAGGTGGAGTACAAGCGCGAGGGGATGCGGATATTCGAGGAGATGTGGGATTCGGTCGGCGAGCGAGTGACCGACCTGGTATTCCGCATGGAGCAGCTCGACGAGAGCTTTGTCGGCTCGACCTGGAGCGATGCCGAGGCGCGTCACGACGAGGCGGCCTCGGCCGGCGAGATCATCGAGCAGCAGCAGGCGGCCATCGACGGCAGCCAGGCCGACCGCAAACCCGAGCCGATCCGCCACCGCAGCCGGCGCGTCGGCCGCAACGAGCCGTGTCCCTGCGGCAGCGGGAAGAAATTCAAAAACTGCTGTATGCGGAAGGGAAACGTGGCGTAAATCGGGAGCTTTACACGAGGTCAAGAATATGATCGATACATCACTTCAAAATGAATTATTACAGAAGATTGAGCAGCTTTCGCCAAAGCTACAACGCCGAGTCATTGATTTTGCCACGGCCTTGGCACAATCAGTTCCTAAAGGTACGCCTGGCGATGAATTGCTGCGTTTTGCCGGCATCTTAAACCAGGAAGACGCTAAAGAAATGATCGAGGCAATCGAAGCAGGATGCGAACAGGTAGATGGCAATGAATAACGTGATTTCCCTGGGAAGGCTCCCAAGTGCCCTGGCTACTGAACTTTATCTACCTGCTGCTGATTATCGCCGCCATGCCGTGGCTGCTTTGGCAGGCGGTTCGCAAGGGGAAATACCGCGAGGGCTACGCCGAAAAATTCCTCGGGCTGGCGACGCGACGCGACGGCGATACGACGTGCATTTGGCTGCACGCGGTCAGCGTCGGCGAGGTCAACCTGTTGGACCCGTTGATTCGGGAAATCGAGCGGCAGCGGCCCGACTGGCAGTGCGTCGTCTCGACCACCACCATGACCGGCATAGCGCTGGCCAAAAAGAAATACGCCCGGCTGGCGGTGTTTTATTGCCCGTTGGATTTTTCTTGGGCGGTAAAGGCGGCAATGCGGCGGATTCGGCCCGACGTGCTCGTGCTGGCCGAATTGGAGTTGTGGCCGAACCTTATCCGCGCGGCCCGGCGCAGCGGTGCGGCCGTGGCGCTGGTCAACGGACGGCTCGGCGAACACAGTTTTCGCGGCTACCGACGGATCAGACCGCTTATCGCACGCTTGATGCGGCAGATCGACCTGGTGGCCGTGCAGGACGAGACCTACGCCGAGCGGTTCCGCTCCTTGGGCGCGCCGGAGACGGCGGTGCACGTGACCGGCTCGATGAAGTACGACGGCGCACAGACCGATCGCAACAACCCCGCCACGCTACAATTGGCGGAACTAGCCGGATTCGGCGACGAGGAGATCGTATTCTTAGCCGGCAGCACGCAGGAGCCGGAAGAGGCGGTCGCATTGGACGTCTTCCGTCGGCTGAGCGAAACCTGGCCGAACTTGCGGTTGGTGTTGGTCCCCAGGCACCCGGACCGCTTCGATGCAGTCGCCAAGTTGCTGGACGAATCGGGTGCACCATGGCAGCGCAGGACGGAGTTGGACGACATAAAGCGAGCCGCGGGGCTTGTCCCCGCGCAAACAACGCGCCGGGATAAACCCGGCGGCTCGCCAAACCCCCGTGTGCTGCTGGTCGATGTGATCGGCGAGTTGGGTGCGTGGTGGGGTGCTGCGAAGATCGCGTTTGTCGGCGGCAGCTTGGGCAACCGCGGCGGGCAGAATATGATCGAACCGGCCGCCTACGGTGCGGCGGTCTCGTTCGGCCCGAACACGCGAAACTTCAGCGACATCGTCTCGGCCATGCTCGCCCGCAATGCGGCGGTGGTCGTGGCCGACGGCGTTGAGTTGGAGCGGTTCGTCAAACGTTGCCTGGAAGAACCCGATTGGGCCGCCGCGTTGGGCGATCGGGCCAGGTCGCTGGTCATCGAGCAACTCGGCGCAACCGAGCGGACGTTCCGACTGCTGGAGGCGATTGTTCGTTAAGGGCTGGTCACTTCGAGGGCTGGTCGAGGGCTGGTCACTTTAGTGACCAGTACTGAATGTTACCACAACGTCTTCACGTGTGGGTAATCGAGAATCTTCCGGTCCGCAGTAAGCAGCACGGCTCCCGTTAGCCGGGCAGTAGCCGTAAGAATTCGATCGACCGGATCGGCATGAAATCGGTCCGGCAACGACCATGCCTCTTGAATTGTTTCAATACCGATTTTCAGAAGCACCCAACGGTTCGACTCGACGAAGTCGTTAAACCATCGTTTCCAATGCCGATCCAGTAGAACCCTCTTTCGTTCATACAAACATGCAAGTTCCGCACAAGAGATAGGAGATACGAGAACTCTTGTATCCGGCTTGGCGAGGATGTCGCGGATCGGCCCTGAGAGTGCTTCCGGCTCGTTGACGGCCCAAATCAGACAACACGTATCCAGTAGAACGTCCATGTCGTCGTCTCGCTATTCACTCAGCATATTCCACTGATTCAGAGGAATTGCCGGCTCGGTAAGATCACAGTTAACCGTCACCGTACCTCGTCCACAGCCGAGTTGCGTCCGGTTGGGTTCGGCTTCTTCGGATTTACAGGGGACAATCCTGGCAAACGGCACGTTCCGCTTGCACACGAGAACTTCCTCGCCATGTTCCACAGCCGCCATATACGCACTCATACCAGATTTCAACTCGGCGATATTAGCAGTTTTCATATCCTTGCTCCTGGCTATCATTCTGCCTATATACTACACCAAGAACATGACCATGTCAAGGCCACTTGTCAATTAGACTGTCAAATGCTTATAATTTCGTGTTGTTTAATCGCAAAACATCACACTTGAGTAGTAGGAGTTTCCCGTGCCGGAAGGTAAATACTTGTTCACCAGCGAGGCCGTCAGCGGCGGACATCCGGATAAATTGGCCGACCAGATATCGGACGGCATCCTCGATGCGCTCATAGCACAGGACCCGTACAGCCGCGTGGCCTGCGAGACGATGGTAACCACCGGCATCGCGATCGTGGCCGGCGAGATCACCACCAAGGCGGTCGTCGACTACCGGGACGTCGTCCGCGGGGTCATCCGCGAGGTCGGCTACACCGACGATGCGATGGGCATATGTGCCGATACCTGCGCGGTGATGATTTCAATCGACCGGCAAAGCCCAGACATCGCCATGGGAGTGAACGAGGACCAGTCGAAAGGCAAGGAGATCGGCGCCGGCGACCAGGGTCTGATGTTCGGCTATGCGTGCAACGAGACGCCGGAGCTTATGCCGCTGCCGATCACGCTGGCGCACCGCATACTTCATCGACTGACGGAAGCCAGGCGCAACGGCGAGGTCGGCTGGCTGCGGCCCGACAGCAAAAGCCAGGTCACAGTCGAGTACGACGGACTGAAGCCGGTTCGGATCGACACGGTAGTCGTTTCCACCCAACACGGCCCGGACGTCAGCCAACAGGATATCCGTAAGTTTGTCGTCGAGCGGATTGTCAAGCCATCGCTGCCGGAGGATATGGTGGACGGAGAGATCACCTACCACATCAACCCGACCGGGCGGTTCGAGGTGGGCGGGCCGCACGGCGATTGCGGACTGACCGGCCGGAAGATCATAGTGGATACCTACGGCGGCTGGGCGCGGCACGGCGGCGGGGCGTTCAGCGGAAAGGATTGCACCAAGGTCGACCGCAGCGCCGCATACATGGCCCGACACGTGGCCAAAAACATCGTCGCCGCCGGACTGGCGGAACGCTGCGAGGTGCAACTCGCCTATGCCATCGGTGTCTCGGAGCCGGTAAGCGTGACGGTCGATGCCGAGGGGACCGGCAAGATCGACGACGGCCGGCTGTGCGAGATTGTCCGAGAAGTTTTTCCACTGACACCAAGCGGGATTATCGAATACCTGGACCTCCGCCGGCCCATCTATCGGAAGACGGCCGCCGGAGGGCACTTCGGCCGAAGCGAACCGGAGTTCACCTGGGAGAAAACCAACAAGGTCGATGAGTTGCTAAAGGCGGTAGGCGGTAGGCGGTAGATGGTATGTGGTAAGTAGTGTTCTGTGTGTAGCGGCCGGGCTTGCCCGGCGTGGTGGGTGGTACATACCATCCAAATCATTTGGAGCTAACCATGGCCGTTGAACCGTCCGCCGGCATAAGCAACACGGCGGCCGACCGGCTCGATCGCTCGGCGGCGGAGATCGGACGCTGTTCGGTCGGCGTGCTGCTCGGGTTGCTTTGCTTAACTGCGCTGATGGTCGTTTGGCGTCGGGCGGCCGGTGCGTTGAGTCACCCGTTGCCGTCGGTGGCGCTGATTGCCGTAGGCGTGACGATTGCCGCTGTTGCCGTCGGCATTCGGCTGATTGGGCGATTTCAGTCGCCGACAGAGTCGCCTCCCATAGCGTTGAATTCCCGGACGCCCTCAATAGCAATCCTGACCACTGCGTCGGTATTGGCGCTGGGTGTCGCGTTGAGCCTGCCCGGAACGACAGTCGGCGGACTGGCGGCGTTCTGGGCGGTGTTGATCATCGAGGAGTTTTGGGCATGGCGGCCGAACGCCTTGCGATTGCTCCGCCGTGGCTCGGCGGCGCCGCGACCGGTTCGGTTCGATCGGGCCGAGAGACATTCTCCACACCAACCGTTGGCAGGCACGTCTCTAGCGCCTTCCTCTCCTGAGACCGCTTTCGATTCATCCGCGATTCCTCCCGGCGATGTGCTGCAACAACTTACCAGGAGCCTGTCGAACGACGGCATAGAGCAACTTGCCGGCTGGCTGCGTATGCCGTTTTCCGTCGGGCAGCGCACCGCGAGCGTTCACGTGGCGTTCTGCCCGCCGTTTTCAAAGACACCGGAATTATCAGTAGAGCAACTCGACGGCCCGACGGCACGGATCAAAACCGCCCAGTTGTTGCCGCACGGTGCGCGGCTCGACTTGAAACTGGCCACAACGGCCGAGGAGCCGTCGGCAGTGCTGTTGAAGTTTTCTGCACGAGAATAAACTTATGGACCGTTTGGCAGGTGTTCTCGGTTGCGAGTTGAGTCAAGCACACTGAGGCGAGCCGCGGGGTTTACCCCCGCGCCGGTAGGCCGGGTCGAGCGAAGCGAGGCCCGGCTTCTTGGTAAACCGGACAATTCAGAGAAAGGTGGGCCTCGCTTCGCTCGACCCAGCCTACCTCTAAACTTTTGCATCCAAAAACAGAAGACTCTGCTAACGTGCCTTCGCCACTTGCTGCATGTTCAGATAATCGACCGTGATTGCCAGCGCTTCGTCCATGTAATAATCGCGATTGATGGTCATGCCGTCCGAATCGTTTAGTTTCTCGATGGTTTTCTCTTGTTCTTTTTCGGCGTTCAGTTCAGCACGTTCCTCGAGGAACTTTTCTTCATTAAGCGTGATGGTTTTTTTGGCCTTTTGCTCTTTGTATCGCGTGATGTTTTTGAGCACCTTCTGGAATTTTTCGGAGCTGTCGCATCGTTGCTTGGATAGGTATCGAAGCCGCTCGCAGAGCGCCTGGTCGACGTGGCCGAGCCGCTTGAAGTCCATCGGTTCGACCTGGTCGAAGGCGACCGGGTAATCAAGGTCCGCCTCGCCGACGTCCAGATGGGTAATAAGCGAAGGCAATTCCACGTCGGCCAGCACACCGCGATTCTGGGTGCTGTCGCCGCTGGGTCGATAGAACTGCTGCATGGTGATTTTAATCGCCCCGATCGCCGGCGCGTTGGGCAGCAGCCCGCGGAACATCTGGTGTCCCAGGTCCATCAGGCTTTGCACGGTTCCCTTGCCGTGTGTGGACCGGTCGCCGACGATCAGCCCCCGGTGATAGTCCTGTACGGCCCCGGCCAGGATTTCGCTTGCCGATGCACTGAACTTGCTTATCAGCACCACCAGCGGTCCGGACCACGCGGCGCCGGGGTCCAGATCGTTGTACGGTTGGATTCGCACCTGGCCGTTGCCGGTCGGTCGGCCCTTGACCTGCACGACCGGCCCGGTGTCGATGAACAGCCCGGTAAGGTTGATCGCTTCGGTCAACGACCCTCCGCCGTTGCGTCGCAGGTCGAGTATCACGGCGTCTATGCCGCCGGCGCGGAAGTTATCCAGTATTTTTCGGACATCCCGCGTTGTGCTCTTGAAATTGGGGTCTCCGCGTCTTGCGGCGGCCATGTCCATGTAAAAGCTGGGCAGTTCGATCACGCCGATTTTGTACGGCTTGCCGTCCGGCCGGATGCCGGCCTCGAACACGGCGGCGCGTGCCTCGCTGTCTTTCAACTCGATTTTCGCCCGGGTAATGTCGATGATCTTCCGCTTGGAGCCGTCGGCCGGCATAACCTTCAGCCGAACGACCGTGCCGCGCTTGCCGCGAATCATCTTTACCACGTCTGAGAGTTTCATATCGACCGTATCGACCATCTCGCCATCGGCGCCCTGGGCAACACCGACGATTTTGTCCTCGACCTTCAGCTTGTCATTCTTATCGGCGGCGCCGCCGGGTATGATCTTCTTGACCACCGTGTACCCGTCGATCGCCTGCAACGACGCCCCGATGCCGTCCAATTGCAGCCGCATCATAATCTCGAAGTTCTCCAGCGTGCCCGGCGACATGTAGCTGGTGTGCGGGTCGAACGAGGTGGTCAGCGAGGTAAGGTACATCTCCAGCAACTCTTCGCCGTCGGTCTGGTGCATTCGCTTGGCGAAGCTGTGGTATCGGCGTCGGAGTTTTTCGATAGCTTCTTCGCCCTCGATCTCGTCTACTTTTAGCACCAGCAGGTCGTACTTGATCCGTTTGCGCCACTTGTCTCTGGCCTCGGAGGCGGTTTGTGGATAGCGTGCAAGTTCACGATCGCTTATCATCTCCTCGTCGGCCGTAAAGTCGAGTTTCGTTTCCAGCAGTTCGTCGACCAGTTTGACTCGCTCGTCGATCCGT
>DAOWNK010000330.1 GCA_030642635.1 Pirellulales bacterium | reverse complement strand
TTAAGATCGTTGGTTGCCAGACGGCCAGGCAGGAAAACCAGTACGACATAAGCGACAGCGATGGCTGCCAGCGGGACCGTTATCATCCAATCGTTGCATTTGAGGTTGGTTTTCATGGTTTTTCTCTATCGTCCCCGGTCGGTCCGCCGGGGCGGCCGTAGCCGGGACGCACAACAAGTTTTACTTGGAATTCCTCAGTATGGGCGTTGTTGCCGTCGATGGTCTCGCTCGATTCCAACTCGGCTTTGGTAAACAGCACCGAGTCGTCCAGTGTGCCCAGGTATTGGTGCAGCGCAACGCTGTTGCTTGTAGTTCCTGAGACGAGCACGACGGTAATTGCGCCGTCGAACTTGTCCCGCAGACGTTTCAAATCTTCGACGGCCGGCGGCAGCGATTCGTCGTCGTTTTTCTTGTCGGCTTGCCTTTTTCCACGCTGCTGTTTGAACGAACCGCGGTTTTGCGGTGTCTCGCGAGTGATTTGCAGTTGATTAAGCGTAACCTCCTCCGGCAGTGGATCGATCATCGCGGCCAGCAGTTGGATTCTCGGCCACGGATGGCGAAGGTAAGTGAACAACTCGGCACGGTCTCGGGCGGTCTTCAACTCGGCCTGGACCTTGGACAGTTCGCTTTGTTGATCGACGGCACGGTTATATTGCGGTATGATCGACTCCAGATCGGCCTCTACTTGCTTTCTATGTTGGTGTTGCGAGAAGGCGGCCGAGGCCACCAGCGCGACGAACGTCGCAACGACAACGATCCGCCACGGTTGCGACTGGCGTCGCTGGTGCCTCTGGCGGTACTGGTCCGGTAAGAAGTCGATGTCGTTCATGGTGGTATGCGGTAAATGGTAGGCGGTAGGTGGTAGACGGTAGATTGCAAATTGAAAATTGAAAATTGAAAATTGTTCTGACCCCCAATCCCTAACCCCCAGCCCCTAGCCCCTAATCCCCTTCCCTCAGTGCAAGTCCTGCCGCTACGTCCCATTGTCCGACACGTCCTGGCGGCGCGGCCTGGTCGTATGTGCGCAGCGGGTTTCCCAATTCGCACGGCAGGTCGAGCCTGCTGGAGAGCCATTCGAGCATCGACTGTGTGGCCTCTCCGCCTCCGAGCACGACTTGCGAAACCGGACTGCCGCGAAAGGTCACGCTGTAATAGCGAAGACACAGCGACAGTTCATTAACCAGCTTGTCGAGCACTCCCCGGATCGACTCGGCCAAGCTTCTGGCGACTTCCGGGTCGCGTTGGTCCGCCCGTCGGTCGCCGTTGTGACGTCGCAGTGCGGCGGCGTCGGCCGGCGACATTTTCAATCGCCCGGCGACGGCGTCGTCGAGGTGCTTTCCGCCGATATCGATGTACTTAACGAACATTGCATCGGTGCATCGCGAGATCACCACGCCGGTGTTCGATGCACCGATGTTGACGAACATAAAGTGACGATTCTGGTCGTCGTCACGGCGATACTGCGAACTGTAACATCGCAGCAGTGCGGTCGGCTCGACGTCGATGGCGGCCGGAACCAAGGCGGTGGATTCGGCCAATGCCAAAATCCGCTCGACCGCCGGCCGCCGACAGGCCATCAAGATAACCTCGCGGCGGATCACATCGCCTTGGCGGACGTCGGCGGCGTCGAGGTAGCGTATTTCCGCCTCGTCGGGTCCGAACGGCAATCGGCCGGCAGCCTCGAAGTGGACGATCTTCTTCAACTCCTCGCCGGTGGCTTGGGCTACGCGAATGTTCTGTACGAACAGGTCGTCGGCGCCGATGCAGAACACCGCCTTGCGGCCGCGAAATCGGCGACCCTCGCGGGCACGGTCGATCGCCTCGATGATCCGGCGGTCGCGCAACTCGGCATCGCCCGGTTCGTCGGCCGGAAGGTCCCAGCGCGCGGCTTCGCACACCCGGGACCTGTCGGCGCCGAATTGCAGCAGCTTGACCGATCGGCTGCCGATATCGACCCCGATTGGGCTGTAGTTCGAGTTGCTTAACCATTTCACCATGGTTTGATCCGCCTACCAAATTTACAGACTCAACAACCACTGCGGCGGGCCGTCGCCGGTAAAGTCGCCGACTTCGGTCACCCCGGTGATCGGGTTGATCATCAGGGGAACGTATCGCGGGTCGTCGTCGCTGCCGACGGCGAGCCAAATGTCGGTATATTCGCTCCTGACAGTTTCTCCCAGCGGGCCGAATTCTACGTCGTTTACCCCAGCGGTGTAGTTGCCGGCCTCGGTCGCTTTTTTTGCCGCTATCAACAGCCGCACGGTCGGCCCGACGTGCGGCAACTCGTCGAAGTCGACGATATATTGATCGGTCGAGTCTCCCGGCTCGCGAAACGGCGAGTCGGGCAACGTATCCAACGCCGAGTTGCTTCCGCTGTGCTCCAGGATGTATTGGTTATTATCTACGTCGAAGGTAATTTGATACTTACTGTTGTGTGTTACCGCCAGGCTGCGTGCGTACGCCAGATCGGTTTTAAGTATCGCGGCGGCTGCCCGCAGCTGTTCGGTGAGGTTCGACCCGCCGCTGGGCATGGCCAACCCTAGCAGGATTCCCATTAGTGCAATGACAATCAGCAATGCGATCAGCGAAATCCCGTCGGGTGGTGGGTGTTTCGGCAGCATGGGAGCACGGTTGGGGATGAAGGGCGAAAGGTGAGGGGCGAGGGGCGAGGGGCGAAGGGTGAGGGGCGAAGGGCGAGGGGCGACCTTCTCTCCTCTCTCTTCCCCCTTCCCCCTTCCCCCTTCCCCTTTCCCCCTTCTCTCTTCTCTCTTCTCTCTTCTCCCTTCTCTCTT
>DAOWNK010000088.1 GCA_030642635.1 Pirellulales bacterium | reverse complement strand
GCGACTGCGGCATATTCGATCGCATCGCATCGCCATGCACTTACCCGGCCGGCCCATGCCCACAGCGCAGGGTCGAATACGTCTGAGAGTTCTTCGCGAGACATCCCATCCAGCACCAGCGTTCCGCCGACGAAAGAGAGTTTTGGCAGAGGAGATGGCATTGCAGATACTTCTCGATTTCCTTCAATTCAACGGCCGTTCCAGCGCATTGAGTGGGTCGACGACCGTAACTTTTCCCTCCGGCAACGTGCGCAGCAGATCGGGCAGGTCGTAGGTTCTAAGCACACCGTGGACGGTGTTGATAAGCTGGTTTTTGGCCAACGGTGTGTGCACCACGTCGGACCACGAAGCAAGGCAGTTTTTCAGTGTAACGGAGGTGAACAACTGCGGCTCCAGCGCCGCCGCATGCAGGGCGGCCGGGCCGACACGGCCGATGCTCATCAGGTGAACCTTCTGCGGCTTCTCGTTCATTTTGTACCCTGCCAGAAAGCGAGCACACACGAGCACGTCTTCCGCCCGCATGGACAAATACGGTCTGTCGAGCATATAGGCCAGAAACATATCCGACCATCCAGGGCCAATATACGGTGCCCAGTGGGCTTTCCCGGTCGTATGGGTTTCTCCGAATCCCCTCAGATCGATTGCCAGGACCACGTGCCCTTTTTTGACCAACTCTTCGCTCGCCCCGGCCGGTGCGGCATCGACATGTTTACCGTCGGCATGTAGATACAAGTACGCCCTGCCGTTTTGTTTTTCCGGCACGAAACACAATGCAGGCAGCCAAATGCCCGGCTCGGGCTTGATGACCAGCTTGTCAATTCGGTAGCCCTCGCGTTGGATCGTGCCCTTGTTTTCAACTTTCGGCTTGGGTAGCTCGTCGAGTTTGCGAATGCCGGTGATCTTGCGAACCTCTTCCAGCGCTTCTGCCTTGCCGGACTGTCGCCAGAGCTTCTTTCGCACCTCGGCAAGCTGTTTTTCCAGGTCCATGTTGATGTCGTAAGCGGTTCGGGCGCCCTCGAGGAGCATAACCTGGCCGCGAGGCGTACAATACATTTGCTGGTCGGTTGCAATACTGCTTTCCGGTTCGGTAATCGCGTCGTCGACGTGCATCAGCCAGCGGCGCATCCAGCGGACTGCCCCTACTCGCAACTGTGTCGTGAAGCCGTGCTTGGCGTCGGTTTCGATCAGGTCTACCCGCTCGGCGAATCCCAGCCGGGTGTAAAATCGCTTGGCCTGACGGAAGGAATCCCACGTGCCGAGGATGTTGAAGTAGTCGTGCGTGGCGGCACAGATGAGCGTTGGCTTGGGGGCACGCATCATGACATAATCGGCGTGACCCATGCCTTGGGTAATTTGGGCATGGATGTTCTGCTCGGCGTCCTGTGGACTCAGCCGGCGGAAGCTGGTCAGGTAGCAAGCCGGCGCAGCGCACTTGATCCGCTGGTCCAGCGCCATCAGGTAGCTGGTTAGCGTGCCGCCGCCGGAGTTGCCGGTGCAGCCGATCCGCTCGGGGTCTATTTCCGGGCGGCTTTGCAGGTAGTCGATCCCCCGCATCCCGTCCCAGATACGGTAGGTGGCCGTGTTGCGTCCGACCAGGATGCTGCCCACGCCCAACATGGTGTGTCCCTTCGTGCTGGCGGCCAGCGGTTTCCCGTCGGCTTTGAGCAACTGGAAACGCTCGCCTTGGTCGATCGGGTCGTAGCACAGCGCAGCCATACCGTTTTTCGCCAGTAGGATACTTGCTCGCTGATAGGGGTCGGCTGCCTTGCCGTTATAGCTGTGTCCGCATGGGACCAGCACGCCGGGGTAGGGCGGCTTGGCGTTGGGTAAATAAAGGATGGCGGTTACAAAATGGTTCGGCTGACTCTCGAAGATGATCTTTTCGATGCGATATCCGTCGCGCTCTTCCTTGGCGACGACTTGTGGCTTCAGCGGAGTCCGCTGCGGAAAACCACCCAGCTTAGTTACGAAGAACTCCCGCATCCGTTGCTGATATGCGGCAAGCTGCTCGGGCGTTTTGAGCTTTTCGTACTCGGCGTCCCGGCGGTCAAGGGCCTTTTGTGATGCCTGTACGAGGTAGGCATGCACCATGTCGCTGGGTGTTGTGCCATCGAACTTCGACGGCAGCACCGTGAGGTCTTCGGCGGTGACCGGTAGAGCGGTAAACAACAAACAAACGGCAACGGACAGTGTGCGGATCATGGTAAACTCCTGGGCGGGAAACAAAGATAAACTGTGAAACATTAACTCATAGTTTAACATCGCGCATAGGAATTGACAAGAGCCTTGGAAGTAGGCGGTAGGCGGTGAGGGGGTGGCAATTTATTGCCACCTCGCCGGTGGGCGGAGTGCGTTCTTAAAAACTCACCGATTCCAACTCCGGCCAATCGCCGATGTTGAGCGTTTCGGTCAATTGGAACCCAAGTTGATGGAAACCGCCGCCGATGGGGTTAAGATGCTTGGCCTTGCCGCGGATGAATACCATGTCGGCCTCCCAGCGGAAGCCGACGATTACCTCGTTCAAACCGATCTGTTTGTCGAGTACGATGGCCAGGCCGGAGGTCGAAAATTCCTTGGTCACAGCGGTAAACGCATCTTTCACCACCGGCTTGCCGTGTTCTACCGGAACGATTACCACAACAACTGTCAAATTCACCCGGCGGTCTAACCGCGGACCTTCGATCATCGCCTCGAGTTCCGGACAGTTGTTGTTGACCATTTTGAGGATGAAGCTTTGGACTTTCACATTTTTATTTTGCGAGAACAGCGGCATGTGTCGGTTTTCTCCTCGGTAATACTCAATGTGGTTGTGGTAGATCAAGTATACTATGTGCCCAGGCTGAAAATCCAGTACACCACTGCAATCAACGCCGCAACGGCAACCGACGCGCCCACCAGCCCGGCCCAGCCGACCATGCTGATCCGTGGGATTTCCAGATCGAGAAAATCGAACCACACGCGGCGTGGAGCAGGATCGACGCCGGCCGGCAGCGTGAACGGCTCCGTCTCCGGCTCGTCCGGTCCGATCGGGGTCCGCAGGCAAGCGTAGAACCGGTCGAGTTGCTCGCGTGGCGTTCTGGGTGTCAGCAGGCTCGTTATAATGATTGCTGCCAGGCCGGTGATTAGATAGAAGATCATCTGCCACGGCAGGTACAACTCGCCTTCCCAGAGCATGAAATCCGGCAGTTTATCGGCGAAACTGGCGTTGAAGTCCCACAGTTGGTGTCCCAGTACGCTGATATTGCTGGTAAACAGGAACGTGGCGAATCCGGCCAAGGTGCCCACCCAAACGCCGGCTGTAGTGGTGCGCCGCCAGAACAACCCGACCCAAAACGCCAGCCCCATCATGGCCGCCACTTTCCAAAATATCTCCAACCCGGTTACGACGCTTTCCAGGCTGAAAGCGAAGACGATCCCGGCCAGCACTATCATTACGGAGGCAAGCCGACCGACCAGCATGTAATGTCTGTCCGGGGCGTTGCGGACGATGAGCTTACGATAAACGTTTTCAGTAAACAGTGCGGAACAGGCGACCATAAAGGCGTCGCAGGAGCTCATCACAGCGGCCAGCATCGAGGCGATGAACAGCCCCACCAAGCCCGGGGCGATCTGCGGCAGCAGGTCTCGGGCCATCAGACCGTACACATGATCGACGTCCGCAAGCTCCTGACTCATGTAAAGTGCAACGGCGCACAAGCCGGTCAGCACCCAGGCAACCGTGCAGAACCGTTTGATGAACATCCCGCAAGTCATTCCCACCCGGGCTTCCATCTCGGTCCTTCCAGCCGCGCATAAACCCATCGTGTGCGGTTGTGTGCCGTAGCCGACTAGGGCGTTAAGGGTCACGATAGCGATGAAAAAAGCAGTGATCTCACCGGGCGCCACCAGGCTGAACATGTGCGGGTCGTGGATCGTTTCGCGCAGGCCGGCCATTCCTCCAACCTTCCATAACGCGAACGGCAGTATCAGGAACGAGAGCACGATGGTGAGCAGCCCCTGGATGAAGTCGGTCACTATGGCGGCGCTCAGCCCGCCGGCCACGCCGTATATAAGGAACATGATCGTCATGGCGACGATGGCGTATGTCGGGTCGATGGCCCCGCCGGAGACCGCCTCGATCATTGCGCTGGAGCCTTTCAGCATCACGCCTATGTTGATCGTCAGGTTCATAACGGCCACCACGGCGAACAACACGGCGGTGCTCTTGTCGAATCGGGCCTCGAAGTAGTCGGATGTGGTCACCGCTCGCATTCGGCGGAACATCGGCGCGATGATCCAGTAAAGCGGCGTGCAGAACAGCCACAGCCACTGGTACCATATCCCGGAGGCCCCGGCATGATACGTCTTGGCCGCGACGCTGACCGCCTGGTCGGAGTGCGTGCCGGTGCCGAAGTTGAAAAACATCATCATCAACTTGCCGAATTTCCGGTCGCTGATGAAGAAGCTCGTCGAGCTTTTTACCCTCCTGGCGGCCCAGACGCCTATAATGGTAATTCCCACCAGGTACACGAGGATTACCAGCCAGTCGATAAGCGGTAGGCCAAATACAGTCATGGGGATTAGGGATTGGGGATTAGGGATTGGAGATTAGGGTAAAACTACCGAATACCGGCCATTTAGTCAATTGCCGTGGTGTATTTCCTGTTGACGTATTTTCTGCAATAGTATAATTTTTTGAAAAAGGCCGCTTGCGGCTTAGTACGAAAAACATTGATGCCTGTAACGGACGGACATTATGACGACCTCCAGAGACCTTGTTATCAATACCCTGAACCACGAGTTGGTCGAGCGGGCGCCGCGAGACTTGTGGCCCTCGCCGGAGGTGAAAGCCGCATGTGCCGACGAGTTGGCCGAGGTGCAACTGCGTTTCCCAAGCGATATCATCCGAGCAGATTTTAAGTACCCATATGGAAAACGTGGCAGGGGCAGTCCCAATCGCACAGGCCGATACACCGACGCATGGGGCTGCACGTGGCGCGTCTCGCACCAGGGCGCCGTCTGTGAGATCGAGGATTCGCCTCTGGCCGACCGTAAGCAAATCGCCGAATACAAACCGCCGTTCGAGCTTGTCGAGGACGGCAAGCAGGTTCGGGCAAAACTCGATGCGGTCAATCGGCAATGCGCCGATGTCAGCCGGTTCGTACTGGTCGAAACACAAGTACTGCCGTTTAATCGCCTATGTTTCCTGCGCGGTTTCGACGCCGCTGCGGCCGATTTGCAATCCGGCAATAAACATACCGAAACACTATTGGAGATGCTTCATGACTTCTCGTGCCGCGAAATGGAGATGTGGGCGGAAACGGACGTTGACGGCGTTATAATCCGTGACGATCTCGGCTCGGACGACGCACTGCTGCTCGAATCGGCACTCTGGCGGAACGTCTTCAAACCGTTCTATCGCGAGTACTGTAAAATCCTCCATGCCAAAGATGAGTTCGTATTTTTCCGGACCAATGGAAACGTCGGTAATATATTCGGCGACCTGGTCCGAATCGACATCGACGCCGTTCATACACAACTGTTCTCAATGAACATCGAGCAGTTGGCTAAGCGGTATCGCGGCCGGGTGACATTTTGGGGAGAAATCGACCGACAACGCATTTTGCCGTTCGGCTCTCTCGATGAGATTCGCAAGGCAGTGTTAAGGGTACGCCGGGCACTGGACTTCGGCAACGGAGGCATCATCGCCCAATGCCGGTGGGATGCCGAGGTGCCGATCCAGAATATCATCGCCGTTTTTGAACAGTGGATGGCGCCGCTGCCGATGCATCTGTAGGCGGAGGTGGAATTGAGAAGGTTGAATAAATCACATCCCAAAGCCCCCGGATTGCAATCCGGGGATAATATATGGGTAAACCGCATTCTCTTTTCTATGTTTCGATCTGATACGGTTTGCGTTGCTCGCGGCTTAGCATGCCGTTGGCCTCGTCGTCGCCGACGAACAACTCCTTCTCCAAATCCCACTTCAGCTTGCGTCCCAACCGCATCGAGATGTTTGCCAAATGGCAGACGCTGACCGAACGGTGCTGGCTGACCACGTCGGAGATCGGTGTGTTGCGGGTCTTGATGCAGTCGAAGAAGTTGCCCATGTGGTTGACGATCGCATCCAACTTGCCTGATCTTGGAGGGCGTGTGAGGTTGTCGTGGGCATAGAGCCGATACTGTTCACGCGGAAACGGATTGTACTGAAGGTCATCGATCGGCTTACCGGCCACCGTTCCGCGGTTAACAAATACTCGGCCTTTCTCGCCCTCCAACATGACACCATTGCGACCGTGGTCCAAGATCACCATCTCGACGCCATTCGGATAGACCATTTTGGCTTCAAAGTCGATTGCCACGTTGTAGCCGTTGGGAATGTTCGGGAACTTCGCCTTGCCGTCGATTTCCACCGGGCCCGAGGCGTCCATGTTCATACCCCATTGGGCGATGTCAACGTGATGTGCACCCCAGTCGGTTATCTGTCCGCCGGAGTATTCGTACCACCAGCGGAATGTGTAGTGACACCGCTCCTTGATATAAGGCACAGCAGGAGTTTGGCCTTGCCACATGTCCCAGTTTAAGTGTGTCGGTGGTTGCTCGATTTTGAACGGCCCACCCTGCTTGTTTTTCCCCAGCGTGACAGTCACTTTTCGCAGTTTTCCGATACGTCCGGCTCGGATTATTTCGCAACCCAACCGGAATCGGCAGTCACTCCTCTGCCAACTGCCAACCTGAAACACCCGGCCGGTGTCCTTGACCACCTTGCAAAGCAGTTTGCCCTCGTCGATTGTCAGCGTCAGCGGCTTCTCGCAGTAGACATCTTTTCCGGCCCGACAGGCATCGACGGCCATAGCGGTGTGCCAATGGTCGGGTGCGCCAATGGTGATCACGTCGAGGTTCTTGCGCTCGAACATCTTGCGATAATCTTCGTACAAGTCGGCCTTGCCGCCAAAATCTTCCTTGGCCTTTTCGGCGATCTGGCGGTCGACGTCGCAAATGGCCACAACGTCGCCATACGCCGCCGCTTTCTTGGCGATCACAGTCCCCTGGTATCTCATGCCGATCGCTCCGATCCGGAATCGGTCGTTTTTCGATTTCGGTTTATCGTTCTCATCGGCATTGGCCGTAAAGACGTACGGCGGCGTCGCACCGGCGGCCAACGCTCCGGCCGATGTTTTGAGAAAATTACGACGGGTTTGTTTGGAATTAGTCATTTTTGAATTCCTTGGAAAATTTGGAATTACTGAATTTGGTGTGTTTCATGCGTTTACCCGGCTGAGACATCCCTCCAGGTATTCGCGGGCGTGGTTGATTTCTTCAGCGACCTGCCCAACGATCGGCATGATTGGAATTCCTCGTGGCGTCGGGTGCATGAATATCTCGGTCCAGCCCCGGTAGTCGATCTTCTTCATTGCAGCCACTATCGGCACGAAGTCCAGTTTTCCACGGCCGGGCATCTGCTCCAGCTCTTGCGGCTTGGGCAGTTTTTTCATGCAACCTTGGCCGTACTGCCAGGCGTAAAAGTGCACCAAATTGGGGCCAAGGTCCTCGATCAGTCCGGCTAGCAGCCGCGGGTCTTGCGGCAGGTGATACGGCGCCAGCGCGACGCCCAAGTTTGGCGATCGGGCCAGTTCGGCGAAGTATCGTATCGCATCCGGTGAGTTGACTAAAAACCCACGATGGTTTTCGATGCCGATCGCCACGCCCAACTTTTCGGCCACCGCTACGTGCGGCTTCATCTGCTCGACGAACTGCTTGATAGCCGCCTTTTCCTCTTTCTCCGGCAAACCTTTCGGGCGAGGAGCACCTGTTACCACCAGGCCGGCGCCGAACCGGCGAAGCACCCGCATCTCGTCTTGTTGCCCAAACGGCCCAAGGTCGAAACGAGTGGTCATACCTAACTTGACGTTGTACTTCCGGAGCAACTCGGCGAACTTATCGTGGCCCATCGCCTCCATCTGCTCGCGTTGGTTGGCGTGGTGTTCCGGCCAAAGGTCTATGTATTCCGTCCCGGTCTTGCGGACCTCGGGCAGGATGTCATCCAATTTCATCTTGCCGTACATGCTCGAGGCAAAAACGTAACGCAGCGCGAACGGCTTCTTCTTTTCCGCGGCAAACGAACCGGCACCCAGGGCAAATGCCGCAGGACCGGCCGCCAGCAGCCGACACATCTCTCGACGATTAAGCATGGCTTCTAACCTCCCTTTCTGGCCGCATTGAGCATCTTCATAAATGTCTTCATCAGCGGCGTATTGTCCCCCCATACACGTGCGGTGACCAGGTTGCCGTCCACCACGACCGGCTGGTCGACGTACTTGGCGCCGCCTTGCTCGGCATCCAAAGCACACTTGGCCACGGTGGTTACCGTGCGGCCGCGAATGCAGTCGGCGGCGCTGACGATTTCGATGCCGTGACAAACGACGGCCACCGGCTTGTTGGCCTTGAAAAAGTGACGTGTGATACGCATCAGGTCCTTGTCGTAGCGAAGATATTCCGGCGCCCGGCCGCCGGAGACAAACATACCGGCGTAATCCGCCGGGTCAACGTCCCGGAAGGCGACGGTCGCCTTAATGTGGTAGCCGGGCCGCTCCTGGGTAATGTCCCAAGGCACATCGGCGTTGGGTGGAATCTCGTGCAGAACCATGTGATAAAGCCGCGCTTCCGGACCGGCCACGACGACCTCGAAATCGTCCTCCGCAATCCGGAAAAACGGATACAACGTGTCCATTGCTTCAGTGGCATCGCCAATGGGCATCAGGACCTTGGGCATGTTTTTCCTTTCTCAGCCGCTTGCGGCTTTGCAGTAATTAGTTGTCAGTTAAGATGGGCGAGTCAATAGTAACCACCGACCCGCCCTCGACCAGGGTCGGCTCTATCATCAGTTCGGTGTCCGGTCGTTGGTCCCTCTCGGCCATGCGCATGGCGAGCTGGCGGACGGCCAGCCGGCCGAGTTCGTGTGCGTGGATGTCGAACGTGGTTAAATTAGGATGTAATCCGGCGATAAGCGAGTAATCGTTGTTGCCGGAAATAATGCTCATATCGCGGCCGACTCGCAACTTGCGGACCGACAGTGCACGGTAGACCAGCGTGGCCACGCTGTCGGCGGCGGCGAAAACGGCAGTCGGACGGGGACTTGCCGCCAGCAAATCGTCGACCAACTTCTGGACCGCCTCGACGTGCAGAGGCGGTTTGAGCGGAAGCTGCCAACCCTCCGGCGGCGACTCGCAAAAACTCTGAACCTCCGCGCCCAACCGCCGGGCAGTCGCAACAAAACCGTCCTCGCGACGCATGAACAACAGATGATCCGGCTTGGGATTGACAAACGCCAAACGACGATGCCCTTGGGCAATCAGGTACTCGGCGGCCATAGAGCCGGTGGCAAAATCGTTCGAGACGACCGCATCGCCACAGCAACCGACCGGCCGACACAGTACCCAAACTGAAGGCAACTGCCGCAATCTGTCCAACAATGGGCTGCTTGCTCTTGCAATCCGGTCGCCCTGCGACGCACCGGCCAGTATTACACCGTCGAGGGTATTGTTCTTCAGGTTCGGCGGTGTGAACTGCAAGTCGGGCACGTGGCCCAACAGCACGTTGGCGCCGGCCTGCGAAAGTGCGGCTTCCACTCCCGCAAGTGAAGAAGCCACTGCTGGCAATGCTACCAACGACCGGTCCATTCCCAACGGGACTACGGCAATATTCTTCTTTGTCAGTGGCGAAACTGCGTCCACACGGTATCTGTGCGACTGTGGACGTTGATAGTTCATTTTGGCTGCAACGCGCCGGACCTTCGATGTGCTCGCCGGGCTGATCGCAGGATGGCTATTCAGTGCCCGACTTACGGTACTGACGGACATGTCCACGGCAGAAGCGACATCTTGCAGAGTGACTCTCATGGCTTGATATTATCGCGCCATGCCGACGATTGCAAGAACTTTGCTGCAAAATCATTGAAGTTATTGTGCAAATTTGCATAAGCCCGGGTGGCGCTGTGCCACCCGCCATGTGGAAAATTGGCTGGTGAAACTGCCACAACACCCCACTGACAACATCACCGGCGGGAGCTAGAATTGATAATCCACGTAATTATTATCACTTACCGGAGGGCCACACGTGTCTATCAACCCAGAACAGAAGGCCGCCCAGGAATCGGTCGATCTGAAGGACCCGGCGTTAGCGGCGTTTTTGGCCTGGCTGATCCCCGGCCTGGGCCACCTGTACCAACGGCGCTGGGCCAAGGCGACGCTGTTTTTCGTCTGTATTATGGGAACCTTCGTTTACGGATGTTACTTAGGCGGCGGCAGTACGCTCGGTTGGGGTCGGGTGGTGTATTTTTCATGGCGAACCGGAGAGAAACGATTGCCGTACATCTGCCAGGTAGCGGTCGGCCTGCCCGCCCTGCCTGCCCTGGTGCAAGCCAATCGGATGAGCAACCACCGAAAAGTATTGCTTAACGGCTTTATGGCCCCGCCGCGACAGGAACAATGTGATCGCGACGACCCGAACATCGGCCAGCCTACATCTCACATGCTGCACCGCGAGTTGCACCGCTATTTCGAGTTGGGAACCGTCTATACGATGATCGCCGGGTTGTTGAACGTGCTGGCAATTTACGACGCATGGGGCGGGCCGGTCTTCAGCGAAACAGCAAAAAAGGACGATGAAGAAGACGACAGTAAGGACGAGAGTGGTCAGAGCTTGTGAAAAAATCCCTAACATGCACCAGAAATCACGAATGATGACTGGACATTATGTCGGGTTTGCGCTAAAAGTAAGTCATGAACACAACAGCCCCTAATCAACCATCGCACCGGAACCTTCATCAGG
>DAOWNK010000106.1 GCA_030642635.1 Pirellulales bacterium | reverse complement strand
GCTGACGGTCAATTACGACCCCGGCCGAGGGCTGAAGTACTCCGGCAGCCTGTTGATTGTGGCCGGCATTTTGATTATGTACTACATGCGGGCGTATTTTTTTGGTAACCGTTCAGCGAAATGATTTTGATGTGTAAAAAGGGAAATGGGAAAGGGGAAAAAGGAAAAACAAGAGACGTAGGCTGGGTCGAGCGAAGCGAGGCCCACCTTCTCTGAGTTCTCAGATTCCCCCAAAAGCCGGGCCTCGCTTCGCTCGACCCGGCCTACAATAACCCCGAAACCATTGACGCCGTGGTTCTGTCGTGCAATAATGATGAATGCAGCGTTTGTCACACTAACTGTTTCTATTATACAACATTCAGGATTCAGGAGCACCAACCCATGAAAAACGAGATTAACCGACGAGATTTTCTGGCCGCATCGGCCACTGCCTCACTGGCCGCCGCGGCCGGATTGACAACTGCCGGCAGAGCTAAAGCCGCCGAAACAAAAACGATGATGTACAAGGCGCTGAAGGGCCATCCGTCCGAAGAGACGTTTAAGGCGTGGAAAGCGGTCGGGTTCGACGGCATGGACACCAGCGGTGACCCCGCCTGGAACGTATCGCCGGCCGAGGCTTCAAAAGCACGCAGCGTGGCCGAAAAGTACGGCATGAAAATCCACGGCGTGGTTCGTGGGTGGACTAACTTCAACAACCCGGACAAGGGTGTCGTAGCCGGCGACATCGCCAGCATGGAGACCGCTCTGAAGGCCGCCGAGGCTTACGGCGGCGACACCGTGCTGCTGGTGCCTTGCCGGATCGGAGGGATGCCCATGCCGAAGGCATGGGAGTTCGACATCAAGTTCGACGAGAAGACCGGGCGCCTGAAACAGGTCGTCGCCGTGGACAACTCGAAGTACCAAAAATACATCGAGGCACACGACTACGCCACCGACGCCACGAGAGAAGCAATACGGAAGCTGATCCCAACGGCCGAGAAGACAGGCGTGATCATCGCCATAGAAAACGTCTGGAACAATCTCTGGGTAAAGCCCGAGGTATTCACAAACTTCGTCGCCTCGTTCAACAGCCCATGGATTCAAGCCTACTTCGACATCGGCAACCACGTTAAGTACGCCCCGCCGGAACAGTGGATTCACAGCCTGGGCAAGCTGATCGTCAAGTGCGACGTGAAGGATTTCAAACTCAACGCCAACGGCTGCGGCGGCAAATTCGCCGATATCCGCGACGGCAGCGTCAACTGGCCGTCGGTCGTCAAGGAACTGGACGCCCTGGGCCGCGATAAGCTCTGGATGACCATCGAGGGCAGCGGAGGATTGTCGCTGGACGAGAGGAGCAAGCGGCTGGACCTGATACTGGCCGGCAAGTAGCTTTTAGCTATAAAGCCGCGACCGGTGGTCGCGCTCGCCCAGTTAAATTGTCGTTGGCACCGGCGCGACCACCGGGACACCGGCGCGACCACCGCAAAGCGGCTTTATGGTGAGTTCCCCGTGCCGCATGTTTTTCTTAACTTGCGCAGATTGCCACACTCGTAGTATCTTTATTGGTTGAGCAAAGTTACAGGCTTAAACCGGTCGATAAGATCAAGGACTGTAAACAACGAGATTTACCGTACGATACGGATACTTTACACATGCCAGCACAAGACACGCTGATACGGAAATTGATCGAGAAACTCCACGATGCCGACCCGATGACCCGTCGCAATGCGGCCGGGGCGTTGCGACTGCACGGTTCCCGGGCAGTCGATGCCATACCGGATTTGTCCGAGATGCTCACCGACGAAGATTCTCGGGTCCGCTACGAGGTGGAACGGGCGCTGGACCGGCTTCGGACTGTTGCGGCGTAGTATATTTAGCTGCCAAGCTCACTCGGCGCGTGATGCTTATGCGGCGGCCGTAGCGTGATGCCCAGGACCATGGCCAGCAGACACGCCACCCCGGCCGGGATGAACGCCCAGTAGTACGAGCCAAGCGTATCCCAAACACCGCCGGCGAGCATCGGCCCGGCGATCCCGCCGATTCCATAAGCGGTGAACACTGCCCCGTAATTTGCGCCAAGGTTCTTCGTGCCGAAATTCTCCGCTGTCAGCAGCGGGAACAGTGCGAAGTTGCCGCCGAAGTTGAACCCCAGCCAGCAGGCGGCTATCATTAGGGTTGTCTCCTTCGATCCCATCCCCAGCAGTACGAACATCATCAGGCCCTGCAGAAGCGTCAGCAATATCAAGGTGCCGCGTGCGGTGAGTTTTTGCGATACGGTGCCCCAGACGATGCGTCCAAGGCCGTTAAACAACGCCAGCAGTCCCAGCGCACTTCCGGCGGCCGCCGGTGACAGCCCGCCCTCGTTTATGCCGAAATTCTTCAGGCATTTTATGACCATCAACCCGCAACCGGCGGAGAACACGAACGAAAGCCAGATCATCCAGAACTGCACGGTTCGGACACATTCGCCTTGCGTCAGATCGTCGACTTTGTGGGGCGCTGCGCCGCTTTTCAGCGCCGGCGGCTCCCAGCCGGCCGGCTTCCAACCGGCCGGCGGGTTGGAAAGTATAAGCGCACCGAGCACAACCGCCACGAGAAAAATAATGCCGAAGACCAGGAACGTGAAGTTTACGCCGGTCTCGGCAACCAGGTTCGCCCAGGCGCCGCCGAGTTTGACGAATATGAACGCACCCGCGCCGAAACCGGCCACTGCCATGCCGGTAATAAAACCCTTCATATCGGGAAACCATTTTACACATGCGGCAATGGGGCAAACGTAGCCCAGCCCGATCCCGGCGCCGCCGACCACTCCGATCAAGAAGAACATCGCCCAAAAGTTCGTTCCGGTAAACGAGGCGAGTATGTAGCCCAGCCCGAGCACGACTCCACCGACCAAGGCGACCTTGCGCGGACCGACTTTGTCTTGCCAGCGACCCGCCACGATCATCACCAGTGCGAACGTAAACAGCCCGGCCGAGAAGATCATCGACGTCTGCTTGCCGTTAAAGCCGAAATAGTGCTTAGCCCATATTTGGTCGGAGACGTTCGGTGCGGTCTTTTCACAGAAGTCTACAAGCTCCCGTTCAGCAACTTCTTTTTCGGCCGCTACTGTCTCCGTGGCGTCAGACGCCGCCGCCGCTTCGGCCGAGTCTCTCGCTGTTTTTTTCAGAGCGTTAAGTTCCTTGGCCGTGTCGGCATCGAGTTGAAGCAATTCGGGCGACAGGGTCGCCACGAGTTTCGGCTTGGTGGCCTGCAAGGTGGGTGTAAACGTCCCCCAGGCGTAAATCGCTCCAAGGCACAATTGAATCAATAAGGCGCCAATTACGACGATCCACCGAGTCGTTAACTTTCCGTCCGACATGCAATTACTCCCATGGTGTTGCGGTCTGCCGAGTTGCTCGGCAGACCATGTGAAAAATGGAAAAACATACCACCGGACCGGTTTGGTGCCGGCAAAGCGAGTAATTGTAGCACAATTAACAGGCGTAACCAGTGGGGTATAAAAAGAGTTTTCGCCGGCAGCTATCACTCTGCTTCGATAGCCCTTAGTTTATAGATCAGTGCCCGGCGGCTGATGCCGAGTTTCTTGGCGGTTTGCGTGCGGTTGCCGCCGCATTCTTCCAGGGTGGCAAGGATCGTCGCCCTTTCGACCTGTGAGAGTCGGCTGGCGTCTACTGCATCGGCCGAGTCCGGTTGTGATGCCGGCGCAGCGATTTTCTTCGGCAGGTGTTCCGGCATAATCACGTCGCCACGGCACAACAGGCACGCCCGCTGGACGGCGTTGCGAAGCTCGCGGACGTTGCCCGACCACGTGTAGGCGAGCAGGCAGTGCATTGCTTGCGGCGAGAGCCTGACCGGTGTGCCTGCAAACTCGGCAGCGAACCGCTTGGCAAGCGGCAGGATGTCGGCACGTCGATCACAAAGCGGCGGTACGATTAACTCTATTACGTTAATGCGGTAGTACAGGTCGTCGCGGAACTGCCCGTCGCTGACCGCCTGGCCGAGGTCGCGGTTGGTCGCAGCGATCAATCGCGTATTAACATCGACCGGCATATCGCTGCCGACCGGTGTGATCCGGCCCGACTCCAACGCCCGGAGCAACTTCGGTTGCAAGTGTATCGGCAACTCGCCGATCTCGTCCAAAAAGAGCGTTCCGCCGTCGGCCGCACGAAACAGCCCTTGTCTGTCGGTCTCGGCTCCGGTAAATGCGCCCTTGGTGTGACCGAACAACTCGCTCTCGATGAGCGACTCGGGCAACCCGGCACAATTGGCTGTGACCATCGGCCCGTCGGCCCGCGGACTCCACCGGTGTATCAGCCCTGCGACGACCTCCTTGCCCGTGCCGCTTTCGCCCAGGATGAGCACAGGCACGTCGGAAGGCGCCACGACGGCCGCCGTTTCGACGACGTGTTGCATGGCCGCACTCTCGCAGATGAATCCTTCGGGCAGTTCCGGCGTTGCTTTGTCGATGGTTTCAGTCGGTTTGTCGGCCGGACCGATCGCGTCGGCAACGGCCGCCCCCAACTCATCGAGATCCACCGGCTTGGTCAGATAGTCGTCGGCGCCGCCTTTCATTGCAGAGACCGCCTCGTGCAGATCGGCATAAGCGGTAATCAACAGTACCGGCAGATCGCCGGCGATCTTGCGTATCTCGGGCACGGCGTCGATGCCGCTGATTCCCGGCAGCCGCACGTCGAGCAACACCATCTCGGGCACGTCGCGGTTGATTGCCTCCAGTGCGTCTTCGGCCGATGCGGCTTCCTCGACACTGAACCCGAGCGACTCGACGAACCCGCCGAGCAGTCGGCGTTGCGACGGATCGTCGTCTACCACCAGTATTTTTCGTTGCTGTTTAGTCATGGATTCCATCCAACCAAAAGATCGCCCCGCCGCCGGGTCGCGGCGTGTAGCCGGCTTGCCAGCCGTGTGCCGAGGCAATACGGCGAACGATTGCCAATCCAAGGCCGGTGCCGTCAGATCGGGTAGTAAAGTAAGGTGTGAATAACAACTCGACTGCCTCTGCATCAACGCCGGGGCCGCGGTCGGCCACTTCGATCCGTTTGCCGCCGTCTTGCCCGCTGCACATGGCAATTTCAATCACACCGCCGTCGGGAGCAAAATGTACGGCGTTTTGGACCAGGTTGAACAGCGCCTGGCGGAGCAACTCGCGATCGGCCCGGACGGTCTCGCCCTGCGGCAGCGCGTCGAAGTCCAGCGAAAGGCTTTTCGCGCCGAGGTCCGGCTCGAGCAACACGGCCAACTCGTCGAGCACCTTCGATATGTCTACCGAATCGAGTTTTGGCTTGCAAGGCCTGGCAAATGCCAAAAACTGGTTGATTCGTGAGGTGACCCGATCGCACTCCTCGATAACCGCCTTTGCCTGCCGTTTTTGTTCGTCGGAGGCGAGGTTGGATTGTGATAGTCGCTGCGTCCATCCACGGATCAGCCCAAGCGGGTTGCGCGTCTCGTGAGCCAAGCCCGGCGGAGGCCCGCCCCAGGTCGCGCAGATGCCGAGCCTCGGTTTCCAACATGCGAGTACGACCGTGCGACTCGGCCAAGTTGACGGTAGCACGCCATATCAGCGCCGCACAGATCAGCACCAAGGTGCCGGCTGCAACTACGAGGCTGCGAGCCAAGGCCGCCCGTCGGCATTGGATATCGGCGGCCGTGCGATCCAGCCACAACGTGGCGACGAACTTCCCGCCGGCAGAGAAAGGACTTTCGACGGCCGACGGTTCTTGCATTAGTCTGCGTCCCCAACCATGACCGCCGCCGTGTCCACCATGCGGACCGCTGCCGGTATCAGGATCCAGCTCGAATTGTTCTGAGAGTCGAAAGCAGCCGTACTCCGACGCCGTCGAACCATCGAACAACTCGGCTTTGCCGGCCGATAGGATCGTCCGGCCGTCGTCGGAGGTAATGGCTACGGCCAGGATGTCGTCAGCCTCGACCAATACGTCGAGTGTCCCCTGGAGTTGCCCTTGGAAGAATCGTCCCATGCGCCGGTGCGACCGAATACCTCCGATCAGTGCGTTCATCACTGAACCGGCCTGGCGTTGAAGCATCTGCCCGGCTGACTCGCGTCCATGACCGTATTCGTGCCATTGCCACAAGGCCAAAGCAGTCCATGCAGCCAAGAATGCAAACCAGGTTATCAGTATCCGGTGTCGCATTGATGTGGCTTTTCGCGCGGTTGACGTTTCCGGTAGTGTACCACTCATTTAGCTAGGAGCAAAGGTCGCCGTACCGGCGACCGCTAAACGGCTAAACGGGTCGATTCTCACGTTTAGCGGCCGCCGGTACGGCGGCCCAGGACTTGACAAAAAATTAGCCCGCCGTGTATTCACGGCGGGCTAAATGGGTTTGCAATGCGGGGAAATTATTGATTTCCCCACGCACGCTGGTAGTTGTCGCACACGCCGTCGCGGTCTTGGTCGACGAACGACCATTGACGTCCGTAGCCGCGTCCATAGCCGCGTCCGCGTCCGTAGCCGCCACCGCGTCCGTAACCGCGTCCGCGAGCGAATCCCCTGCCCGGACCACCCATGGGACGTTGTCCGAATGCCGGCGGGCCGACCGGCTGTGCCGGTCCTTGTGCCCAGATTTTCTGGCGCAGTGTCCGAAGCTCCCCGGCAAGTTTGGCGATTTCGGCCTCGTTCGGTGTTTTGGCCGATCGGGCCTCGATCAATTCCGCCATGGTCCGGTGCATTTGGACTCGCAGTTGGGCTGGTGTTGGCGTTTCGATCTTGGCGTCTGCTTGCAACTCGCCGGGCGATTTTGACGCTTTGGCGTCTTCCGCCAAAGCGACCGCTGCTGCGCTATAGAAAAGCGCCAAGGTAGTCGCCAGTGTCAATGCAACTTTCATCGGATAGTTCCTCCGGTGTTTTGATCGGTGCCCTGCAAAATTTTCTCACGGTTTTCAGCCTATCCGGCACATTTTTGCAGTGCCGGACATCTTCACCGCTATAGGTTTTTCCGGCTTCCGTGCTCGGCAAATCAACGGTGAAAGGGCCGCGAACCACCGGACTGGACACATCAGGGCACCTTTTGTGCATCCCGCCCGGTCGGCAGACAGGCCGTGGCCTTCGGCCGTGTCCGAAAGGATAAGGTGCAACTTTGGTGCCAAAGAATCGTTTGGGACTTGTCTCCAGGCATGGTTTGCAATAGGATACCTTCAGCACCATGCCCGGCACTTTGCAAATTAACGGGAACCTGCAAATTGACCATCAGCACGTCGGAAGAGTTTTTTGCAGTACTCCGCAGGAGTAAGCTGCTGGAGCCGGAACAGCTTGCCGAGGCTGATTCTATCGCCGGAGAGTGCGACGACGCAAAGTCCGCCGCCAAGGCGCTTGTCAACGCCGAACTGATCACCCGATGGCAGGCCGGGCAGTTGTTGGCCGGCCGGGGTTCTTTCTTTTTGGGTAAATACAAGCTGATCGAACTGCTCGGCCGCGGCGGAATGGGCGGCGTGTTCCTCGGCCGGCACGTCACGATGAATCGCCCGGTGGCGCTGAAGATCGTCTCTCGGCAAGTCGGCAAGGACCCTGCCTCACTGGAGCGATTTCTCGCCGAGGCCCGGACGATCGCCGCGCTGGACCATCCAAACATCGTCCAGGCGTACAGCGTCGATAACGAGGGCGACCGGTATTACATCGTCATGGAGTTTATCGACGGCCTGGACCTGCAACAGATGGTCGAGACCGAAGGGCCGTTGGACTTCGACACCGCTGCCGACTACATCCGTCAGGCCGCCGAGGGGCTGCAACACGGCCACCAGCGCAATATAGTCCATTGCGATATCAAGCCGTCCAACCTGCTGGTCAACCGGCAGGGTGTGGTGAAGATCGTCGACATGGGCCTGTCACTGCTGACCGGAAAAGAACAACACCAGGAGAACAATCACGACGACGGCGTGTTAGGCTCGGTCGATTACCTGGCCCCGGAGCAGGCGTTGAGGACACGCGACTTCGACCATCGTGCCGATATCTACTCGCTGGGCTGTACGCTTTATTTCCTGCTGACCGGTCGGCCGCCGTTCCACGAAGGTCTGCTCCACGAACGGCTCATGCGTCACCAGACACAGGAGCCTGAGAGAATAGCTAAGCTGCGGGGCGACGTGCCGGCTGAGTTGGTCCGAATTTGCCGGAAGATGATGGCCAAGAATCCGGCCGACCGGTTTCAGTCGGCCGAGGAAGTCGGCCTGGCATTGGGCGCATGGCAACATCCGATGCAGGAGCTCAGCCGTGCCGCACCGCTGAAACAGGCGGAGGCATTGGACGAGACGGCCGGTGTCGGCCCGGAGTCGGACACCGCCGCCACGCTGGAAGACATCGTGGCGGAAGACGCCACGGTGGAGGAGGCCTCGACGGAAAAGACCGAGCAACCCGGCGCGTTGTGGCGAAAAATTGTCACCGCCGTTGCCGCCGTGGCAGTTGTCATGTTGCTGTCTACAACCGTTGCATATCTCATGCAATGCCGGCAAAAACCTGTCGAAACCGGCGGCGATAAAATTCGTGTCGCTTTGGACGACGAATCTATCGGAGACGTGGAAGAAGATGAGGAAACAGACACCGAAGAATAGCAATGGCGAAAGATACCAGACACCGGTATTTGGAAACCATCGGATGATAAACCTGCTGCAAAAAAGCCTGCTGCAAAAAAGCCTGCTGCAAAAAAACCGCCTGTTGAAAAACCTGCTGTCAAAAAACCGCCTGTCAAAAAACCGAAACCTGAACCCGCCAAAAAAAATCCTTTCAGCAAACTGCCGCAAACGGCCGCTTTGCCGTTGCTCGACAAAGACGTTGCCCCTGGCAATCCAGTCTCGTTAGGCACACTCATCCTGGAATCGAACGTCTCGATCAACGTCGAATTGCTCGGTGGTGAGAGCGCCGCCAATGGATTAAAAACGTTCATTATGCAGCACATCGGCGACGACAACTGTTGGATTGTACAACTTGGCGCCAAGACCGAGGACGGCGAACTTGCCCGATGCACCGATGTCGCCCGAATTTCACTCGACGAGCAAACGCTTAACTTTCAGTGGCTGGAAGGGGCCGTGCCGAGTTGGGCCAACCACTTGCGCAATTGCGGGCTGAAAATTACTGTTGGCGGAAAGTCCAGATGGCTGCCGCTTACGACTCCCTGCAAAATGGAGCCGATCGTACTCGACCTGGATCGTGGATTTCGGCGTGTGAACCTGCCTTGCGAATGGCTACCGGAACTCGACACGTTGCGGCTGCAAATCACCTCGCTGGAAGGTTCGTTTCCTAAACACGAATTCAAGCCGTCCGACGTTGCTTTGCCAAAGGAAAAAATCGACGTAGTATTCCCCGGAAGTCAACTGCCGAACTTTTCGCTGCACCTGTTGTTCGACGTCAGATCACACATAACGAGGGTCGAACTGTCGGCAACTTACCAGATGTCCGGTCAATCGCCGCGCCGATTCAAGTCGAAGGGAGCTGCAAAGTTGGTTGCCGCCGCCATGACCATGCAGCAGCAATTAAAAACCATGTTGACCAAGATACCGAAGAATGACAAGCGATATGCAGCCGTACAAGAACAACTCGATACAATCGCGCTCGGCTTGAAACAACTCGACGCGATGAACAAACTTTACCAGAGTGTCCACAACGTCGGCAAGGTCCATTTTCGCGTGTTTACAGCAGTGGACGATAAACACAATGTGGTTTTGTTCGAGACGTTGCATGGCTCGTCGCAATAACTGCCGAAATCGACTGCGCACCTTCGGCCTT
>DAOWNK010000025.1 GCA_030642635.1 Pirellulales bacterium | reverse complement strand
TGACACGGCCGGACCGGACATGGTATTTGTAAGTTTATGCTAGCTGTTAGCAAGCATTCGTTGTTGAGGATCGAGGCCTCTGAACCCTAAAGCTCAACCCCTCGAAAAGTGCGGACTTCGCACTTAAAAACGGAAGAGCCATGTTTTTCAAGCAAAACGCTCCAGTGTTTGAGTAATTATAGTGCGCCGGCGCTCATCGTGCCGGAATCGTAGCGCAATACGCCTTGCGGGTGAACGCACATCGAACGCGACCCTACCGCAAATTACCCATATTCCAGGTCCTTTTCCATCACAACGACGTTTCCCACGGCGTTGTACTTTACACGCGACATAAACGCCTTGATCAGCATTACACCCCGGCCGCGCGGGCATCCGAGCCGCTCCGGGGTGGTCGGGTCGGGGACAGTCGTGGGGTCGAACCCCTTGCCCTGGTCGGTAATCTCGATTCGGACCAGTTTCGCCGCAAGGCGGCAGTCGATGTGGACGTGCTTATCCGCTTCGGACCGGTTGCCGTGCACCACGGCGTTGACCAACGCCTCTTCAACGGCCAGCCGCACGCTGTAGATATCGTGCTTTACCCAACGGCCGGCCGACATCTGTTCGAGCAACTCGTCAAGAATCCGGCGGCCCGCAGCCGTATCGCTGGGAATTATGCGGTCGCATCGCCAAATCCATTGCTTGTTAGACATGACTCTAAAAGGCTGCCAGCGCGTCCGCTTCGTCGTCCTTGATATCGAACAGCCGATTCAATCTCGTGATGACGAAGACCTCATAGATTTCCGGCCGGATATTGGAAAACTTCAACACCCCGCCGGCAGCTTTCATCTTTTTATCAAGAGTAATCAGCTTTCCCAACGCGGCGCTGGAAAGGAAATCGACCGATGAAAAGTTCAGCAACAACTTTTTGCAATTGTCGGACTCGACCAGCCGGAACATCTCCTGGCCCAATTCCTGGATGTTAATATCCTCGACGATCTTCTGATCGCGAAATCGGACTACCGTCACGTCTCCAACTTCGTTGATGTCCAACCGCTTGTATCCGGCCATTGCACTTGCTCCTTTGCCGTAAACATCACAACGCGCCGTGCAAGCACGGCGGCTAAACGAGGCTCATTCCTTGACCACCGCACGGTGGATAATCAGGAAATTATCGCCGCAAAACTCGGTGATCGAGCCGGTAACACTCCACTGCAACTGCTCGGGATCATCGGCGACGGCCTGAGCAATCCGCTCCAGGTTCAAATTCTCCAGGACGACGAACCGATCACGACCGTCCTCGGTAAAGAATATTACTCGATCTCCGGCCGTTCGGCAATACCCCATCCGGTCAACTATATCAGTTCCTTCCCGAGCACGGTCGGCCGTTTTTTCCGGCCGACCCTCGGGCGATTGCGCCCATGCCAGCGCCACGACCAACAGTAACGCCACCGCACAGATCAACCCGGCAATCGGAATCCGGTTAAGTGTAGATGCCTTCATGATTTGCTCCTGGAGATTTTTGCGATCAATTTTCCTGGCCCCTGGCCTCTGGCCCCTAACCATTAGTCAATCAGGTCTTCGCATAGCAAGGCTGTGAAGGATGAGAACCGATCCGGCGGAGATGAGCGACCAGCCGAGCCAATCGGGAGGCCGAAAGGTCTTCTTCAGCACCGGTTCGGCCGACGTTGTCGCCGCCGGCGCGGCGGCATTGACCGCGGCCAACGGGTGTCCGGTCCTTTCGGCCAAGAGTTGGGTGAATTCCGGCGTCAGCGTGATCGTGTTAATCATACGAAACTGAATACCCAGGAACAGCAAAACCAACCCGGCTAAAAAATACTGGTTTCGAGAGATATCCATTGTTTGGTGTTCCTCTTGCAAGGTGTTTCAATAATCATAATCGAGCGGATCGACCTGATAACTTCATGCAACGGTTGCTTATAGTGGTTGTACGAGATGGCTTTGGCGGCCTGCCGCGATTATCACGATTGCAACGGTCGAGCACGGCCCGACGCCGCCGGATACACATGGCAAGGAAGACCGGAAGCGTAAATTCTGCGACGTGTCCGGCATTCTTACCCTATTATTTCTACGAGGAGGACAGAGGCTATGTCTAAGAAAGTGCTCATCGTTGACGACTCGATGCTCATGCGTAAGATCATCTACGACAGTCTGGCACACGACGATTGGGAAATCGTCGCTGAAGCCGCCGACGGGCAAGAGGCCGTGAAACTGTACGAGCAGTTCCAACCGGACGTCGTCACGCTGGATATCATAATGCCGGGCACCGGCGGTATGCTTGCGTTGGAACAAATCCGCCAGGCAGATTCAAACGCCAAGGTAATCATCGTAAGCGCGCTGAACCAAACGAAGCTGATCTCAGAGGCGATTCGCAAGGGGGCGCACGACTTCATCGCCAAGCCGTTCCTGCCGGAGCAACTGCAACAGACGTTGAACAGTTGTCTGGAAGTTCCCGTCGGCTAGCATTGCAATACTGCATCCATTGCCTGCAATGCTCTGCAATTATGCAATGCCCCGGCCGCGTCTTGACAGATGCAGTATGTAGTGTATCCTGTTGATTTGTAACGAGTTGCAAATTTTTTCTTTCATGGCATGAGGGTTGCATCCTCATTTAGCCGCCGTGCTTGCACGGCATGTTGTGATTGGTGGAAATGGCGGGCAAATGACATGAAAATCGCAATCGCCACGTTCGGCACACGAGTCTCGCCGCGATTCGACTGCGCACAGAGCTTTCTGATCGTTGTCGTCGAAGGCGACAAGGTCGCCGAACGAACTGAGATCGCATCTGCCGATTGGGCGCCGCACCACCGTGTAGGAAAGTTGGTCGAACTGGGGGTCGAAGTAGTTATTTGCGGCGCCATCGACCGCTGGTCCGCCGAGTCGTTCGAGGCCGAAAACATTACCGTATATGGTTGGGTCACCGGCCAGACCGACGACGCACTGAACTGCCTGATGCGCGGAGAACTCGTCTCCGAGGCCATCATGGGCACCGATGGTCGCTGCTGCGGACGCTGGCGATTTCGTTCACCAACGGCCGGCGCCGAGCCAGTCGATCAAACACCTCCTTTTGGACAAGGAAGAGGACAAGGAAGAGGCGCCGGCGGCATGGGTCGCGGCATGGGTCGTGGTAGTGGTGGTGGCGGTGGTCGTGGACGTGGACGTTAAGTTTAGCCGCCGCGTCTACGCGGCGCGCTTTCCCGATGTAGACGCCGTGGCTAAATAAACTACAAAAATGGGAGCTACATTATGAAAATCGTAATAACCGCCGATGGAACCGATCTCGACGCACAGGTCGATCCGCGCTTCGGACGAGCCAGGTATTTCCTGCTGGTCGATACGGAGGACGAATCGGTTACGGCACACGACAACAAACAGAATCTAAATGCCGCCCAAGGCGCCGGCATCCAAGCCGGGCAAAACGTCGCAGGGCTAGGCGCCGAGGCCGTCGTCACCGGCAACGTCGGCCCGAGGGCGTTCGGCGTACTCCAGTCGGCCGGAATCAAGATATATCTGGCCGGCGGCGGCACCGCACGCGAGGCCCTCGAGCAGTTCAAGGCAGGTTCCTTGCAAGAGGTCGGCGCAGCAAACAAACCAGGGCATTGGATGTAAATGAAAAGCTACCTCGACTGCATTCCTTGCTTCGTCCGTCAATCGCTGCAAGCCGCCCGGTTCGTCACCGACGACGCGGCGGTGCACGAACAGGTGCTACGCCGTGTGCTGCGCACCGTGGCCGAAATGGAGCTGAACGATCCGCCGCCGGCAATGGCAGTACACGTTCAGCGGCTTATCCGTAAACTTACCGGCAACGACGACCCGTACCGGCAGGTCAAAGATGAGTTCAACCGCCATGCGATGGAAATGGTCGAGGAGCTTCGGCCGAGTGTGAAAAAGTCGAGCGATCCGCTGGAGACGGCGGTTCGATTGGCGATAGCCGGCAACATAATCGACTTCGGCCCGGCCTCGCAGATCAAACGCTCGGACGTAGACGTCGTTATCCGCCGCGCACTGAGTGCGTCGCTGCCGGACGGCGCAGTCGAGCAGTTGCGCCGCGCCGTTGATCGTGCAGGGCGAATCCTGTACCTTGCCGACAACGCCGGCGAGATCGCCTTCGACCGGCTGCTGATCGAAAACCTGCCGCGTGAGAAGATCACAGTGGCCGTAAAGGGCAGCCCGATCATCAACGACGCCTTGCTCTCCGACGCCGAGGCGGTCGGGCTGTGCGACCTGGTCGAGGTCATAGACAACGGCTCGGACGCGCCGGGCACGATGCTCCAGACGTGTTCCGAGGACTTTTGCCGACGCTTTCGCTCGGCCGATCTGATTATCGCCAAGGGTCAGGCCAACTACGAAACCCTTAGCGACGTGGAAGTAGACGCCGAGATATTTTTCCTGCTGTTGGTAAAGTGCCATGTTATTGCCCAAGACGCCGGTTGGAAGGTCGGAGACCTGGTGGTGGCGCGAAAGGGGCTAGGGGCCAGGGGCTAGGGGCTGGGGGATCGTGGCCGCTTGCGGCTTCGCAGCAGCTTCATGGTGCGTTTCACGCACCCTACAAAACTGATAGCTGACGGCTGATAACTGATAGCTAAACATGATCATCGCAATAGCAAGCGGCAAGGGAGGCACTGGCAAAACCACTGTGGCCACCGGGCTGGCCTACACGCTTGCACGCGACGGCCGGCGTGTCGAATTGCTCGACTGCGACGTGGAAGAGCCGAATGCACACCTGTTCGTCCGGCCGCAGTCCGATTGCACCGAGCCGGTCGGCGTGCCGGTGCCGCGTGTGGACGCCGAAAAATGCACAAACTGCGGCCTGTGCAGCGAAGTATGCCAATTCAACGCGGTTGCATGTTTGCCCGATCGGGTTGTTATTGCCGATGAGTTGTGCCACGGTTGCGGTGCATGTGTGCACTTTTGTCCGGTACAAGCAATGACCGAGACGGATCGGAATATCGGCGTTCTGGAGAGCGGCCGGTCTACGCTGGACGGTGTAAACAAACTACACTTGCGGTACGGTCGGCTGCGGATCGGCGAGGCAATGGCCGTGCCGCTGATCCGGGCGGTTCGCCGCGCGGCCGGCCCATGCGACGTTACGCTGATCGACGCACCGCCGGGCACTTCCTGTCCGGTGATCGCAGCGGTCAAAGGCGCCGACTTCGTGCTGCTGGTGACCGAGCCGACGCCGTTCGGCCTGAACGACCTGCAGCTTGCCGTGGAGATGGTCCGCGCGTTGGAATTGCCGCTGGCCGTGGTCGTCAATCGCAGCACCGTCGGCGACCGGGCGGTATGGGACTATTGTCGCAATGAGAACATCGACATCCTGCTGGAGATTCCAGACGACCGGCGTATTGCCGAGGCATACTCGCGCGGGCTGATCGCCGCCGAGGTATTGCCGCAGTACGCACAGACGTTTCGGGATCTGTATCTGGGGATTAGGGATTCATGAAAGAACTGGTCGTCATAAGCGGCAAGGGCGGCAGCGGCAAGACGAGCGTCGTTGCGTCGTTCGCCGCGCTGGCACAAAACGCCATGCTGGCCGATTGTGACGTCGACGCCGCCGATCTGCACCTTGTGCTGGACCCTACGGTCGAGCACAGCGAGGACTTCGTTGCGGGCAAGGAGGCAATAATTCAAACCGGGCGGTGCATCGCCTGCGGCAAATGTATGGAGATATGCCGCTTCGAGGCCGTCTCGCTGACCGGGCCGGCCAATGAACTGATCGACAAGACTTATCGCATCGATCCGATCGACTGCGAAGGCTGCGGCGCGTGTGTCAGGGTTTGCCCGGCGGGGACGATTGCGTTCGAGCCGGTCGTTTGCGGCCGCTGGTTCTGTTCGACAACACGGCACGGGCCGATGGTGCACGCAAGGCTCGGCACAGCGCAGGAGAACTCCGGCAAACTGGTCGCGCTGGTCCGCGACACGGCCGGGAAATGGTGCGAACAACTCGGAATTGATTTGCTTATAACCGACGGCCCGCCGGGGATCGGCTGTCCGGTAATCGCATCCTTAAGCGGCGCCACGTTGGCGTTGGTCGTAGCCGAGCCGACCGTTTCGGGTCTGCATGACCTGGACCGCGTGTTGCAGCTTATCGAACATTTCCAGGTGCCGGCGGTCGTCTGCATTAACAAGTGGGACATCAACGCCGAGATGACCGAACGGATCGAGGCCGAAATGCAATCCAAAAACGTACCCCTGGCGGGGCGAATTCGCTACGACAACGCCGTGACCAAGGCACAACTCCAGCGGCTGAGCGTAGTGGAATACGGCCGGAGCGAAGCTGGGGACGACATCAGGGCAGTTTGGGAGAACGTCCACCGGTCGGTGTTCGACTTGTAAAAATTCGGAGAATTGTAACAATGTATCTGCTTGCGGTGACTTTTGTACAGACTATCTCTGTCTCCAGTGGAGGTGCAGACTATGAAATTGAAAGTAGTTTTTCAGCCAAGTGATGAAAATGGATACACTGTTTATGTCCCAAGCCTGCCAGGGTGCATTAGCGAAGGAGACACGAAGGAAGAAGCCTTGGCAAATATAAAAGAGGCAATCGAGCTTTATTTAAGTGAAAAGAACAAAGGAGAAACGACTATGGCGTCAGGTGAAAACGAATCCGGCTCGGCCCGCGTAATTGCGGTCCCGGTTGCCGGCGAGTTATTGAGCATGCACTTTGGGCATTGCGAGGCGTTTGAACTGTTCGATGTGGATACGGAGTCGAAGGAGGTTTTGAATTCCCGGCGTGCCGATTCGCCACCGCACGAGCCGGGTGCGCTGCCGCAATGGTTGCACGAGCAGGGCGCGAATGTGATAATCGCCGGCGGGATGGGCCGCCGCGCACAGCAATTATTCCAACAGGCCGGCATCGAGGTAGTCATCGGCGCACCGGCCCAGTCGCCGCAATCGCTCGTACAGGCATGGCTCGACGGCAACCTGCAATCCGGCGAAAACCTCTGCGACCACTAACATGATTGAAAACCTCCGCGTTACCGTCATCGTCGAAAACACTGTCCGGCGGGCCGATCTGATGGCCGAGCACGGACTGGCGTATTGGATCGAGGCCGACGGACGCCGGATACTGTTTGACACCGGCCAGGGCATGGTCCTGCGGTACAACTGCGAGCAACTGAAAATCCCGCTGCACGAGGCGGACGCGGTCGCATTGAGCCACGGCCACTTCGACCATACCGGCGGGATGACATACGTGTTGGACTGCCACGACGGCGTCGATCTGTTCCTGCACCCGGCGGCATTGGAGCAAAAGTATGCTCGGGGGCAGAAACCGCCGAACAGGGATATCGGATTCCCGAAGTTCAACGAAGAGACGTTGCGCCGGCGTACACGAAGCCTGACGTGGACCGACGGCCCGACGGAGTTGTTCGACGGCGTGTACCTAACCGGCGAGATTCCCCGCCGGACCGACTTCGAGGACACCGGCGGGCCGTTCTACCTCGATCGGGAGTGCACCGTGCCCGACCCGTTGCTGGACGACCAGGCACTGTACGTCGAAACCGCTGCCGGTGTGATCGTAATACTGGGATGTGCCCATGCCGGCGTGGTAAACACGCTGGATATGATCACCGAGTTGACCGGCCGAGAGAAAATCCACGCTGTCTTGGGCGGCATGCACCTGCACCGGGCGAACAGAAAAAGACTTGAGGCCACCGCAGATGCATTCGAGCGATACGGCATCGAGGTCATCGGTCCGATCCATTGCACCGGCTCGTCCGCCACCGCGTTCCTTCGCAACCGGTTCGGCGGGCGATGTATCGAGTGTCCGGTGGGATCGACGTTTACGTTTCCATAATAAAAAGCAAGCGGTCCGCTCGACTGTCGAACGGACCGCTTGTTTTATTGTAAAGGAGTGTGTTTTCCGCTTACTTGTCGCAAGCAGGCTCACAGGCAGCGGGAGCACACGTCTCGACCGGGCAGCACGTCCGGGGACGGCATGTCCGGGGACGGCACGTTCGGGGACGGCACGTTCGGGGACGGCATGTCCGGGGGGCACAGGTCGCCGGCGCGCAAGTCACCGGTTCGCAAGTCGCCGGCGCACACGTCTCAACCGGGCAGCACGTCCGGGGACGACAAGTCCGGGGACGGCAAGTCCGGGGACGGCACGTTCTCGGACGACATGTCCGGGGACGGCACGTTACCGGTTCGCACGTTACCGGTTCGCAAGTCGCCGGCGCGCAAGTCTCGACCGGGCAGCACGTCATAGGACGGCACGTCCGGGGACGGCACGTTCTCGGACGACAAGTCCGGGGACGGCATGTCCGAGGGGCACAGGTTACCGGTTCGCAAGTCGCCGGCTCACAAGTGGCCGGCTCACAGGTGGCCGGTTCACAACAGGCCGGTTCACAGCAGCCCTTGGAAAACAAGCCCGCCTGAGCACTGGTGGCACTGGCTGCAACCACAAGGGCGACAACAGCCAATCCCGCTAGCAGGATACGACGGTTCATGGGAGGCACTCCTTTGTTAGGAAAGACCTAAAGGGAAGCTTACGCAAACTTGGCGTAAGCAGGAACACTTGGTTTAATCTAGGTGTTGCTATCGACGGAAATCCGGATGATTCTTTACCAGACCACCCAGTCTCGCCACATCTTGTAGATTCCGCAGCCGTTTGTAACACGAAAGTCGGTTGTAGCAATCATAGTGGTAGGTGGTAGGCATCGGCCGGCCAATATTAACGTATGCTTTCTTCGTTCCGGAAGGATTTCAATCAAATTACTACAACACATAGAAGGGCAGTTCTATGAGTCAGAGTATCTGTGAGGCGGAGTTGCTATACTCCAGCTTAGCCGCTGACCCGGACCTTGGGGAACTTGTCGAGATGTTCGTCGACGAGATGCCGGATCGTATCGCTACCATGTCGGAACAAATGGATACGTCTGAGTGGGACAAACTACGTCGGACGGCACACCAGATCAAGGGTGCGGCGGGCAGCTACGGGTTCGACCAGATCACACCGTGCGCCATGCGATTAGAATACGCGCTGCGCGACGACGAACCTGAAAAACGAATCCACGAGGCGCTCGACGAGTTAATCGACGTGTGCCGCCGCACACGCGCCGGGGCGCCGGTGTAAGCTATAAAGCCGCGACCGGTGGTCGCGCACTTACCAAGCCGCTTGCGGCTTAGCAGCAATGTTTGCGCGACCACCGGTCGCGGCTTTATAAACTGATAGCTGATAGCTACTCGACCCGCCACCCCTCCAGCCCGGACGGCGAGGAGACTATCAGCAACGTCCGGCCGTCATGTTCGGCGACGGCCAGGCCGCCGATGACGGCGCCGTAGTTGAACCGGTCGAGCAATTTCCCGTCGGCGGCGATCACATGAATCGAGCCGTCCGGCCCGGGCAGCAGCCATTGGTCGTCGGCCACGGGCGCGAGCCGCCCGAAAACGATCTGTTCAACCGGCTTCGGCTGTATACCACCGGGCAGTGTGTAATGCCAAAGCTCCTCGCCTTTAAGGTTCAGTCCCACGGCGATATTGTCTCCGAATTTCGGTGCCGCCATGCCGCACCACTCGAGCTGTCCGTCGCCGGTTAAGTCTGCGGCGACTATCCAGTGCAGTGTCCGACCGTCGACTGTAACCTCGCTTCGTCGGTCGCCTTCAGCATCGATTTTTGCCAGCGACCCGGAGTTGTTCGTACAAAACAGCAGTCGTTGTCCCTGGGCATCCGGCCCGCCGACGGCCATCTTGACGACGTTGGAGATCGAGCGGTTCGACCAGACGCGTTTCCCTTCGAGCGATACCGCCTGCACCCCGATCACGCCCCAGTAGCCGACGTACGCTTGCAGTTTGCCGTCGCCTGCCAGGTCGCCCAGTTCAACGTCCGCGATGCCTTGGTGTGGATGTTTCAACCCGTCCGCCGGGAAGCTGAACACCACGTTGAAGTCTGCATCGAGCAGGTGGAACCGCTGCTGAGCACTGGCCACGGCGGCAAAGTATCGTTTACCCTCGGCGTCCACAACGGTTCGCAAATTGCTGACGACCTCCATCTTGTCGATCTCCAGCCGATGCACGGCGATAAGCTTTCCGTCAAGTCCGAGCTGGGCGATCGACTTCCATCCGACGACCACCACCAGCCGCACAGAGCCGTCCGGCTGCGTTACGACCAGTATATTACCGGGGGACTTCAACTCGCTGCACGTCCACAACTGCGAGAGCTTGAATGTTTCCGGCTCGGTGCGAGGCGCGACCTTGGCCTGTGGAATCCGATGTTCCTCGACTACTGTTCCCTCGGGCGTGTCTGGTTTGGACGTTTCAGTTTCGGATGTTTTGGTCTCCGAGGCCTCCAACGCCCGCTCGTAGTCTTCCAACTCCTTGTTGTACAGGGCGAGCGGTTCTTGGTAGATATCTTCCCCGGCCAGCAGCTTTTCGAGCTTTTCCGGCAACACGTCGGCCAGATCGGGGTCGCCGCCGACATGAAAATCCTGGACGACGCCATTGGCGTCGAGGATGAACATCGTCGGGATGCCGGTGGCGTGGAAGAGCGTATTCGTGTGTCGATCCGTGTCGCGTACAATCGGCAGCTTCACACCCAATTCGTCGAGCGTATCCAACAGCACCTGGTTTTTAGTCTCCGGTTGATCGACACTGACTGCAAGGAACGCAATCTGCTGGTTGTCTTTGAACTGTTCGGCTATTTTGCTGAGCATCGGCAGGCTTTTGCGGCATGGGCTGCACCAACCCGCCCAAAAATCCAACACGGCGACCTTGCCGGCAAGCGACTCGACGGTGACCGAATTGCCATCCAGGTCGGTGAACCGGAACTCCGGCGCCTTCTTACCCAGCAGTTGAGCCGGATGCGGCGGCACGAAAAATTTTACCCGGTTCGCATCAGAGGGAACCTCGACGAGAAATTTTCCCGCGTCGATCTTCGCGTCGAGCCGGGCATCGACAAAATCGGCCACCAGCAACACCTCCTTGACTTCACCGCCCCGGGCGAGCATCCGACGCAGCTCGTCGGTCGGCAGTTCAATCCGCCGCAAAACGTGCGACTCCCGGTCGACCCAAAACACGGCCGTGCCGTCCTTGCGGACGATGTTGACGCAGTAGTAGTCTCGATCGCCGATCTTCCCCGGCTCGCCCAGACTGGCGCTCTCTACACCGTGCAAAAGTATCTTCATCGGATCGTCGGCCGTCAGCAACATCCACTGCGGCGAGGCGCCGGCAAAACCCTGAATCAACGTGGTGGCCAAAATACGGTCGCGGTAAATCGACTCCATCGTAAACTCCTTCGGAGCGTCTCGCACAAGCACCTGGTCGGGTAAATCCTCGACCCTTGCGTAAAGCTCCTTGCCGTCGCAGACGACCGTCGCACCATAAACGTCCATGTGCATCTTGTTCGGACGCTCGAAGGTAAGCGAGAAATCGGCCGACTGGTCGATCCGGCCCATGGCGCCCTCGGCCATAAGCCGGACCGTGCCGTTGTCGGAGTATGTGGAAGCCTTTTTGTATGCGGCCGCCATGTCCTTCAAAACACCATCGGCGACGATCTGTTGTCCGTCGTCGGTCGGCTGCCGGTCCTCGGCCGGAGTTTGTTCGTTTTCGGTGGACGGCCGGTCTACCGACGGCGATTCCGAACGGCGGCAACCGTTCAAACACGTCAGCCCAAACACCAAAACGACAACACATTTAGCCGCCGTGCTTGCACGGCGCGTAGTAGGCGGTAGGCGGTAGGCGGAAATATGAGTCATTTGTCTGTTCCTATAGTTCTGGTTAGGTAAATGGTTTCACGCGCCGTGTAAACACGGCGGCTAAATGGGTGTAAAAATGGCTGGAATCATTGCAAACGGCTGAAGTGTTACCAATAATACACTTGTTTAACCTCGGCGTCTACGTCGGGAAGTCTCGCCGCCGTGCCGGCGGCGGCTAAACTGATAGCTCTGAAAGCCGACAACTAATGTCAATTTTTCGATACGGGACCGGATCGTCGGTACAACTGGATTTTGCCGAAGGCGCCGAGCCAGTTGAACTGGGCACACCGCCCGGCCGGCCGACGGCCGATGTGTCGGCTGCCGTGGCCGATGCACTCGGCGAGCCGCTGGAGTATCCGGCCCTGGCGCGATGCACCACACCGGGCGACTGCGTAGTGGTGGCGTTGGGCACCGGTGTCCCCCAGGTTGCACAAATTACCGCCGCAGTGGTCCAGGCGTTGGTCGACGTCCGAATCGATCCCGACGGAATTACCGTGTTGCAGCCAAGCCCCGAGGCTGACACTTCAGCCGATGACCCTTGCCGGCTGCTTCCGGTGTCGATTCGCCGGCGGATCATGGTTGCCGTACACGACCCGGACGACCGAGACATGCTGGCGTACCTGGCGGCCGGCGATACCGGTGAGCCGATCCTGCTGAACCGTGCGTTGCACGATGCCGATTTGGTTTTACCGATCGGTTGCCTGCACGGCGAGTCGGCGGCCGGCTATTTCGGTATCCACGGCGTTGTCTTTCCAACATTTTCCGATCGGAAGACCGCCGCACGGTTCCGCTCGATCGGCTCGCTGCACTCAGACGGGAATCGCCGCAAGGAACTGACCGCGGAGGTTGACCAGATTGCATGGCTGCTGGGCGTCCACTTTGCAATTCAGGTGGTTCCGGCCGCAGGCTCTTCGGTGCTGCACGTGGTGGCCGGCCGCAGCGGCGCGGTCGCTCGTCGAGGCCGCGAGTTGTACGACGCCGCATGGAGTTGCACTGTGCCGCAGCAGGCGAGCCTGGTCGTGGCCGCCGTAGATGGCGACTCCGAGCAGCAAACCTGGCGGAACGTCGGCCGTGCACTCCATGCCGCAACGGAAATGGTGGAGGACGGCGGGTCGGTCGCCGTATGCTGCGATCTGTCGACACCGCCCGGCGCGGCCATGCAGCGGCTAATCGGCGCCGAGTCGCGCCGTGCTGCTCTGCGGCGAATCAAAAAGGATCGGCCGGAGGACGCGCTGCCGGCCGCACAACTCGCCCGGGTGCTGGACCACGGAAAGGTATATCTGCTCAGCCGGCTCGAAGAATCCGTGGTCGAGGACCTCGACGTGATCCACGTCGGCAACGACGCCGAGCTTGCCCGACTGGTCCGCCGACACACATCGTGTATACTGCTTTCAAACGCTCAGTACGCCGTGGTGAAATCGTCTTGGTAGGGTGCGTGAAACGCACCTTCTACATACCATATCTTGTGGTGCGTTTCACGCACCCTACAATTGCTAAGCCGCAAGCGGCTTGTTTATCAATCGCACCACTGACGATGCCAAAGCTCCAAAACCAGCAGCGACCATAGCCGCCCACTGTGGTCGAACCGGCCGGATTGATGGTCGTCCAGCAGTTGCGTTACCGCCTCGGTGCGGAAATATCCCCGATGAGAAGTCCGAGGATCGAGCAATATCTCCCGGGCGAAATCCCTCAACTCATTGCGGAACCAGTGGTCCAACGGCACGCCGAATCCCATCTTCCCACGCCGGCGGATCGCATCGGGAATCAGATCGGCGAAAGCCTCCTTCAAAATCCGCTTGCCGCAGCCCAAACGAAACTTCAGCCGTTGCGGCATCCGTGCGGCAAGCTCCACCACGCGATGGTCCAAAAACGGCTGGCGACACTCCAAACCATGCGACATCGACGCTATGTCTACCTTCGTCATCAGGTCGCAGGGCAGGTATGTCATCAGGTCGGCCATGGCGACGGCCGTGACCGGATCGCGCCGGTCTCCGGCGGCCAGCGCGGCCGAGAAGAACTCCACCGGGTCCGGCCCCGGCAACGTTGATGCGAATCCATCGGTGTACAACTCTCGGCGGCGTGATTCGTTGAAGATCGCAACCCAATCGACATAACGCTTCTCCGGCGAGGAGCCGAGCACCTCGACAAACCGCTTCCACTGCCGCAGGAGCGATTTCTGCCTGGAACTGCACGGAAGCCGCCGCCAGTACCTGCCCGCCAATAGCCGACGCACCATGGCCGGCAACCGGTCGAAACGGCTCGCCAGCCACACGGCCTGGTAACGCCGATAGCCGGTGAACAGTTCGTCGCCGCCGTCGCCGCTCAGCGCAACGGTAACGTGCCGACGTGTAAGCTGCGAGACGCACCAGGTTGGCACCGCAGAGCTGTCGGCCATCGGCTCGTCGTAGTGCCACGCCAGCTTCGGCAAGATGTCAACCGCGTCCGGCTCAACGCGAAACTCCTCGTGCAGCGTGCCGAACCGCTCGGCGACAATTCCGGCGTAGCGGGTCTCGTCGTATTCCGCAACCGGAAACCCGATCGAAAACGTGCGGACCGGCTCGGCCGAGAGTTTTTGCATCAGTCCGACGATGATCGTCGAGTCTACACCGCCGGAAAGGAACGCACCGAGCGGCACCTCGCTTTGCAATCGCAGTTCGACCGACGAGGTGAGCAACTCCCGCAGCTTCTCGGCATACTCCCCGGCCGGCAGGTCCTCCTCGGTATCGAAATCCAGCCGCCAATATTGACGCACCTCAAGCCGATCGTCGCGCCAAATCGCATAGTGGCCCGGCGGCAACTTCGATATCCCCTGGAAGATCGTCCGCGGATGCGGCACGTATTGATACGTCAGGTATTCGTCAATCGCTTGCTGATCGACCACGCGCGGCACGCCGGGTACTTCAAGCAGGCTCTTTAATTCGCTGGCAAACAGCAGTCTACCAGGCTCCCGGCGATAGACCAGCGGCTTCTGCCCCAACCGGTCGCGGGCCAGCAGCAACTGCCGACGCCGGGCGTCCCAAACGGCAAACGCAAACATGCCGTTAAGCCGCCCGAGCATCCCAGGCCCCTCGTCCTCGTAAAGATGCACCAACACCTCCGTGTCGCAGTCGGTGCGGAAGCGATGCCCGGCTGCCTCCAGGCGGCTGCGCAGCTTGCGGAAGTTGTAAATCTCGCCGTTGAAGACGACCCACACCGAGCCGTCCTCGTTGGCCATCGGCTGGTGTCCGCCGGCCAGGTCGATAATCGCCAATCGCCGATGCCCCAACGCGACGCCCGGCATGGTGCCGTGCGGCGGCTGCAGCTTGAGTTCCGACCGGTACGCACCCTCATCGTCCGGCCCGCGATGGCGCAGCACGTCGGTCATCCGGCGGAGCGTGTTTTGCTCTACGGATAATTTATGATCGGTCCAAACAGCGCCGGTAATGCCGCACATTTTACCACAACAACTCCCGATACAATTCCACGTGTCGCTCGATCATTTTTTCTACGCTGAAATCATTGAGCATCCGCTGTCGTCCGGCCGTGCCGAAACGCTCGGCCAACCCTGCGTCGTCGAGCAATTTGTTTGTACACCGGGCAATACCGGCACGGTCTCCGACGGGTAGGAGATAGCCGGTCGCCTCGGGCACGACCAGATCGCGCGTGCCGGGTATGTCGGTCGCCACGACCGGTACTCCGGCCGCCATCGCCTCCATAATCACGTTCGACTGGCCTTCGTAGCCGCTGGTCGACCAGAGCACGTCGAAGTACGGCATCATGCGCGGCACGTCGCTGCGATGGCCGAGGAAATGGACCTTGTCGCGGATGACCACCTGGTCGCGGAACTTCAGCAGCCGATCGCGTTGCGGTCCGTCGCCGATTACCAGCAGATGCACGTCGTCGCGGATTACCTTCAGCAGGTCCGCCGCCCAGATTGCGTCCTTCACGCGCTTCTGCGGCCAGAGCCGTCCGATAAGCCCGATAACGCGGCTGTCCTCCGGCAGGCCGAGTTCAGAAAGCAACTGCCGGCGCGTGGTGTTCGATGGCTCGGCCGGCGGCACGCCGTTGGGGATTACGCTGAACTTCTCGGCAGGCAACTCGTGCCGGACGTAAAAGTCCCGAACGCCCGGGCTGTTGGCCACAAGCCGGGAACACCGCCGAGAAATGTAGCGGTCAACGGACAACTGTAAGGTGCTCTTCCACGGATCGACGCAGCGGTATCCGGCGACCATCCGCTGCACGCCGCACGCCATGCCCGCCGCACAGCCGTATGCGCCCGCCGTGAACATCCATGTGTGGATAAGGTTCGGTCGAAGCCGAGACACGTGGCGTTTAAGATGCATGTACGTCCACGGATCGATCTTCCACCGCTTGCCAATCACGCGCCAAGGCGCCTCGGCCGCGGTCAGATCGGCCTCCAACGGTCCGCCGCGAGTGATCGCGCAGACGTGCACCTCGAACTCGTCTTGCGGCAGCCCTCGGGCAAGCATGACCAACTGCTTTTCGGCACCCGAGCGGTCGAGCGTCGGGATGATTTGCAGGATGCGTTTTTTCATAGAGTCCTAAAGTTCCTCCGGCTCCAGCGCCGCCACGTAGGGCAGGTTGCGATGCATCTCATTATAGTCCAGCCCATAGCCGACCACGAACCGGTCGGGTATCTCGAACGCAACAAAGTCCGGCTCGACCGGCGCCTCGCACCTGCCCGCCTTGCGCAGCAACACGGCGCTGCGGACGCTCGCCGGCCCCAGTTCGTCGATCTGCGGGATCAATTCCCAGAGCGTGTGCCCTGTGTCGAAGATATCGTCGATTAACAGCACGTCGCGGCCACGAACGCCGGATGTGAGCATATCCGTATTGATCACCAGCGGCCCTGGCCGGGTGCTGCCGTGGCGATAGCTTCGTGCCTGAACCATCTCCACGCGCAACGGGATATCCAGCAGCCGTATCAGGTCGGCCAGCAGCACCACGCTGCCGATCAGCACGCCGACTATAGTAAGCTGTCGGCCCTCGTAATGCTTGCGGATATCGTCTGCCATCCGCCGGATGCCTTCCTGGAGTTGCTCTTCGGTAAGTAGGGTTTTCATTGGTTTTGGTGTCCTTTCTTTACGCGGCGTGCAAGCACGCCGGCTAAACGGGCAAAAAATATGATCGGCTTCACTGCGAACCGCCGAAGGATTGCAAATTTTCCAGTTCCAACGACCTTGCGCCCGCGACTTTCAGCCGGTTGGTCTTCGGGTAGTACATGATTTTCCTAGCCGTCGCCTTCGACGTACTGCCGCCGAGTTGCTGCTGGCGGAACAGCTCGGCGTCGGTCCGTCCGTCGCCTTCCAGTACGAGCAGGTCCTTGGCCTCGGCGTATGTCATACGGATCGCCCGGGCGGTGAACGTGTCGCCCTCGACAACTGTGTTACCAACGGCCTCAAGTTCCAGTGTCCTGCGATCGCTCTCAGGCACGGTCATTTGTGTTACGCTCAGCCGGTCGCAGTGCATCACCACGCCGTCCGGGGCGAGTTCCTTGGGATCGTCATGGTCGAGCACGGCCAACCACGACTCGACCGGTGCGTAGGTGGTTTGCACCTGGTCGTGGAACGTCATTTCGCGGCGGTGCAAGTTGCCGGTGATCGAGCCTTGAAACCGGACGTGCAGACATCGCAGTTGATCGTCGTCTTTCGTGTCGGGAGCGGCTGCGGCAACGGGAGTTCCGCGACCGGACGTCAGTCCGTCCGATCCGCGGCGCACACTGTTTAGCCAGCCGGGTCCGCCGGCGGTTGTGGCGCCGCTTATGAGATTTATGGCCAGATCGACGACTTGCATCCGCTCGAACGACAACGGCGTATCTCCGTCGAACGTACGGCTTTCCATCAACACGCCTCCACGGCAGAGAATCTGCTCGACTTGCGGCTGTTCATCTATTTTGGCGTCGGCGAATCGGACGGAACTGTGGAGTTGGACTTCCATCGTCTCGGTTTGCAGTTCTCCGGTGGCGGCTTCGGCTGTCACAGAGTCTTCAAAACGTGCAGTGCGGCCGTCGAAGACCATGCGTCGCCGCCACTGCACGTCCAGTTTGCCCGGTTTTTTCAGCGGTTGGCCTTCCAGGTCGCGATCCAGCGGCAGTTCCATCCGGCCCGGGCCGTCGATCCAGAGCCGGTTGGTGCCGCGGTTCAGGTTGATGTTCCCCCCGGTCAGTCCCAGCCCTCGGCCTTCGAAATGTGCAGGGCGGCCGGTTACGGTCACCGCCGTGTACGGCCCGTTGGCATCGAGCAGGTGCAGCCGGTCGCCGACCAGCAGCATCGGCCGCTCGTCTGGCGCGGCGGTTTGCATCTCCACGAACCGAACGCCGTCCTCGACGATCAATTCCGATAGTTTCGCCTGTTCATCCTCGCCCAATAGCACTTTGGCTTGCAACAATCGGCCAACGATCTCGAAATGCTGCTTCGCAGCAGATGGCCGGCTGTCAAGCCCTTCCCCCTTCCCCCTTCTCCCTTCTCCCTTCCCTCTTCTACTTTCCCCTGGCCCCTGGCCCCTGGCCCCTGGCCCCTGGCCTTCAAACCACACCTCCAACTGCTCGACCGCGCCGGAGAGCTGCGGGGAATTTACCCGGACGTTGTTCTTGGCAAGCATACGGTCGGGACGGAGTTGTGGCTGATCCGTCTCTGACGTCGGTGATTCGAGCAGCC
>DAOWNK010000264.1 GCA_030642635.1 Pirellulales bacterium | reverse complement strand
CCTGGGACTTTCCGGCCCGCTGGCGTTCGCACTGGGCGCCGGGCTGTGGCTGGTCTCGCGTCGGATCGGCACGAAGGTCGAGGCCGGCGACCCGCTGCTTATACAACGTGTGTTCGACCGGCTGGGCGACAAAATCGACGACCTGCGCGACCGTGTGCGCGACGTACCGGCCGAGCAGGCTGCTTCGTCGCGAAGGGCTAAATAAATGAACGTGCACGCATTGGGAATCATAGTCGGCGTGGCCGGCTCGGCGATCTTGACACTCGGGCCGTGGATGTTCATGGTCCATGCCAAGCTGGCGGTAATCGTAACGAAAATCGCCGAGTTGGACGCGAAGATGGAAAAGGCCGCCGCCGCCGACCGCGACCTCTGGTCGCTCTGCGCCCAGCACGAGACCCGGCTGGGGACGCACGACGTGCAGTTCACCCACATCGCCGAGCGATTGCAGGAGATTTAAGAGAAAGCCGCTTGCGGCTTAGCAACCCACTTGCTGCGGTCTGCTAAGCCGCAAGCGGCAAAGGATCGACAATGAAAATCCGCGACCGTATCAAAGAACTGCGCAGGGTAAAGGCCGCCGAGCTGCGCCCGCACCCGAAGAACTGGCGTGTGCACCCGAAGGCGCAGCAAGACGCCTTGCGCGGCGTGTTGGCCGAGGTGGGCTATGCCGACGCGCTGCTGGCGCGAGAACTGCCCGATGGCTCGCTAGAATTGATCGACGGCCACCTGCGGGCCGAGACCACGCCTGAGCAAGAGGTGCCGGTGCTGATCGTAGACCTTAACGACGACGAGGCGGCGAAGCTGCTGGCCGTACACGACCCGCTGGCCGCCATGGCCGAGACCGACCGCGACATGCTGGCCGATCTGCTGGCGGAGGTCGATAGCGATAACGAAGCGATACAAAACCTGCTGGGCGATATGCTCGCCGTGCCGGAAGAGATGAGTATTATGGAGGATACGGTGGAACTCAAGCCATTGGACACGAAGCCACCACCAAAAATGACGTGGGTAATGATAGGTATTCCAACGGTACGATTCGGCGAAATTGCCGAGACGGTTGGATCACTAGCAAACGTTGAAGGTACTGTAATTGAAACCACAGTAAACGATGGCTAAGAAAACCGACAATTCAAATCTTACGGCAAAACTGGAATTGCCCTAGATCATTTGCTTGCGGAAAGTTGTCGTTATGATATTCTTATCGCAGAAGCCATTGAAGCATTGTCAACTGGAAATGCTCGTTACATTGGCGTAAGACTAGAGCCGGGAAAATCGAAAAACACTTGCTAATAAGGAGCCGTGTGGTGGCCAAGCGGATCAGCGGAACCAAGGAATGGTCGGTCGAAAGTGTGAACATTGTGCTGGGTTGTTCGCACAAATGCCGATACTGCTACGCTCGCGCCAACGCGCTGCGACGAAAGCAAATTCCAAACCATCAAGCGTGGGGAGAAAGTTACTTCAGGCTCCGCGAGAAGGAAGTCTATAAACGACGGAAGAACGTAGGCGGTACGGTCATGTTTCCCTCGACGCACGATATACTACCGCAGTTCCTCGAACCGAGCTTGACGGTAATCCGAAATATTTTGGAGGCAGGCAACCGGCTATTGATCGTCAGCAAGCCGCATCTGGAGTGTATTGAGGCCATCTGCCGGGAGTTTGAATGTTATCGTGAAAAAATGCTCTTTCGGTTTACCATCGGGGCGATCAGCAACGAGATACTCGGCTATTGGGAACCAGGTGCACCGACGTTCGAGGAACGGTTCGCCAGCTTGAAACATGCACACGACAAAGGGTTTGCAACCAGTGTGAGTTGTGAACCTCTGTTGGAGAGCGACAACGTCCGAGCAATGTTTGACACTTTGGCTCCGTATATCACCGACTCGATCTGGATAGGCAAACTAAACGGCATCGACTATCGGGTAGAGCCGGGCGCCGCCACGGAAGCCATTCGACGAATCAAGGACGGACAAACAGACGAGAAAGTCCGGACGATTTACGAGGCACTAAAAGATGAGCCAAAAGTGCGATGGAAAGAATCGTACAAGGGAGTGTTGGGTTTGGAACTCGCCATGGAGGCTGGCTTAGACGTTTAGAACACCTAAACAACAATCACCTTAATACCATGCTTTTGCAGCAACTGTCCACACATCCCGATGTCTCGATCACAGGCCGGCGAGCCGCGCAGCAGGTAGGCGCGCCGACAACCTTCACGGTCGGCGACGGCCAATGCAATGTTAGCTCCTTCCATGAAAACGGCTGTAACATCGCGACCGTCACATATCCAACGGCCGTTTACAATTTGCGTGGGAGGACGAGGTGTCGGCAGCCCGGCATCACACTCAGGACAAATATCAATAATCCGATATTTCTTGCGAAGCCGTTCGATCAATGCCGGGCGACCGATCCGTTTGCCCATGCGGTGAGTCTTGCCGTGATATCGGCACGGTACTCCAAGCAGACAACGAGATACCAACACAGCACCCCGGTCAATGGCCGAGTCGATCATCACGTGCTCCTTCAAAGGCAACTTAACCATTGTAACATAGCCGCTTGCGGCTTAGCAACCCACTTGCTGCGGTCTGCGAAGCCGCAAGCGGCAAAGGATCGACCATGAAAATCCGCGACCGCATCAAAGAACTACGCCGTGTAAAGGCCGCCGAGCTGCGCCCGCATCCGAAAAACTGGCGTATGCACCCGAAGGCGCAGCAAGACGCATTGCGCGGCGTGTTGGCCGAGGTCGGCTATGCCGACGCGCTGCTGGCGCGTGAGCTGCCCGATGGCTCGCTGGAATTGATCGACGGCCACCTGCGGGCCGAGACCACACCGGAGCAAGAGGTGCCGGTGCTGATCGTAGACCTTAACGACGACGAGGCGGCCAAGCTGCTGGCCGTGCACGATCCTCTGGCCGCCATGGCCGAGACCGACCGCGACGTGCTGGCCGATCTGCTTGCGGAGGTCGACAGCGACAACGAAGCGATACAAAACCTGTTGGGCGATATGCTCGCCGCGCCGGCGTTTCCGTTTAACGAACAGACCAACGGCGATCCGCCGCCGGAGGTCGCCATACCCGGGGCGTTCCAGGTGGTGGTCGAGTGCCGCGACGAGTCGGAACAACAGTCGGTTTACGAGCGGATGACCGGCGAAGGGTTTAAGTGCCGGTTGTTGACGTTGTGAGGGGCTAGGGGCTGGGGGCCAGAGAAGAGGGAAGAGAGAAGAGGGAAGAGAGAAGAGAGAAGAGGGAAGAGGCGCGTATTTCTGGCCCCTGACCCCTGGCCCCTAGTCCCCAGCCCCTAGCCCCTATGCCCCACATAAACATCCAAGTCGATTGCCCGGTGTTCGATTCGTTTCGGGTGCAGCAGGTGGCCGGCATGTTCGACGTGCCGCTTGCCGAGCGTGCCTCGGAGCGGTTCAGCGTCGATGTGCCGGAATTGGGCGACGACTGGAAAATCGGATTGATCGTCGGCCCGTCCGGCAGCGGCAAGAGCACGATTGCACGTGAGATGTTCGGCAAGCGGCTTTATCAACAAGCGACATGGCCGCGCGATCGGGCGGTGATCGATGGCTTGGGCGAGATGCCGATTAAGCAGGTGGTCGGGCTGTTTACCGCCGTGGGGTTCAGCTCGCCGCCGAGTTGGGTCAAGCCGCACCACGTGCTAAGCAACGGCGAACAGTTCCGCTGCGACCTTGCCCGATCGCTGGCCGAGGGGAGCGGCCGCGGCGGTGTGGTCGCGTTCGACGAGTTTACAAGCGTTGTGGACCGCAACGTGGCGCGGGTAGTATCCGCCGCGATTGCAAAAGGAATCAGAGGCGGTCGAATTGGTTGCCGGTTTGTCGCCGTTACGTGTCACTACGACGTGGCAGAATGGCTCGCACCGGACTGGATCATCGACATGGCCGTCTCGACGTTCCAAAGGAGGTGTCTTCAGCGACCGCCGATCCAACTGGAAATCTTTCGTTGCCGGTGTAGTGCGTGGCGGATGTTTGCACGCCATCACTATCTGAGCGGATCGCTGAGCACGTTCGCACGGTGCTTTATCGCGTTGTGGGAAGGAGTGCCGGTGGCGTTTGTGGCGACCGTATCGCTGATAGGACACAAGGGCCGCTGGCGGATAAGCCGCATTGTTACGCTGCCCGACTACCAAGGCATGGGCATCGGCATGAGCGTGACCGAAGCGGTGGCGCAGATTCACCGCGGCGAAGGACACAGGATAAACGTAACGGCCAGCCACCCGGCGCTTATCGCCCATTGCCGCCGCTCGCCGCGTTGGCGTGCGGTGAACGTAAAGAAGACCGGAACGCGCAACACAGATCGATTTATCAAGGGCTATCGCGGCTCGGCCGGCCGGGCGGTGGTTTCGTT
>DAOWNK010000126.1 GCA_030642635.1 Pirellulales bacterium | reverse complement strand
GTCGCGGAGTACATTCCGCTCTTCATCCGTGAGACGAACGATATACTTTTTTTCCACAGCGATTCCTCCATGTTGCCAAACAGCATGAAGGAATATACATTATAATGCAACCCTAATTCCTAAGCGTGACAAAGCACTAGGGTTCGGGGTTCGGGGGTCAGGGGTCGGGAAAGCAATAGATGGTGGATGGTTTTTGCCGCTTACCGCATACCACCCAATCCCTAATCCCTAATCCCTTCCCCCTATTTCAACAACAAATTCAACGTATTCTCAATTCCTTTATCCACCCCGGTAAAGCCCATAAACGCCATGGCCATAATTCCGGCGGTGATAAGCCCGATTCCCGCACTGCGCAGCGGCCTGGGGACGTCGCACATTTCCAGTTCCTCGCGGATTGCAGCCATCATCGAGATGGCTATAGTAAAGCCCACCCCGCCGAAGACCGCAAGCGTAAGCGCCTCGTGCAGTCCCCACAGCTTCGTCGGGTCTTGCAGGTGTTTCATTATCTCCAGACATGCGAACAGGATCGCGCAGTTGGTTGTAATAAGCGGCAGGAACACCCCGAACGACTTGTAAAGCGGCGGGAAGAACCGCCGGACGTACATCTCGACAAACTGCACCGATGCGGCGATCACGAAAATGTACATGATGTAGCTGAGCACCGACAAATCGACGGTGGTGGCCGAACTGCCGCCGAGCGTCTGCCATACCCATTGCGGCAGCGGCGCACCGGGCCGGAGGATGTAGTAGGTAAACGTCCAGCTAAGCACCGCTGCGACCGAGATTACGAACGTTACGGCGCAACCCATGCCGAATGCCGTACCGAGCCGCCGCGATACGCCCAGGAACGGGCAGATTCCAACGAAGTAGTGCAGCACGAAATTGTTAATCAGCGCCGCGCCGACGGCGATTTGTATTAGTGTGATGAATGTGTCCATGGCATTACTAATTCAGCCGCTTGCGGCTTAGCAAAACGCGACAAGTGTGCTGCGAAGCCGCAAGCGGCTTTGCGTGTTACAAAACTCCTAAACCCCACTCCTTCGTTTCTGCCCCACCCACTCGGCAAGCCCAAGCAGCAGTCCCAACGTCAGGAACGCACCGGGCGGCAGGACCATAATCCCCCAGTTCGGCCAGCTTTGCGGCAATACGGCCAATCCGAACCACGTGCCAGTTCCCAAAACCTCTCGCACGGTGGCGAGACTCGCCAGGGCCAACGCGAACCCCAGCGACATCCCAACTGCGTCGGAGGCCGCCGTGGCCACTCCCTGCTTCGACGCGCATATCTCGCAACGAGAAATTATCAGGCAGTTTACTATAATAAGCGGCACGTATGGGCCAAGCTCCTTGCTCATTTGGTACAGGTACGCCGCAAGCAGCCGGTCGGCGATTGTCACGAACGTGGCGATGGTCAACGTGAACACAAGTATCCGCAGGTGCGGCCGCAGCAGACCGCGTATCAGGCTGATTATGACGTTGGCCGAGATCAGCACGAACGCAGTGGCGGCGGCCATGGTCATTGCCGGCTTCATCCCGCCGGTGACCGCCAGCGTGGGACACATGCCCAGCAACTGCCGATAGACCGGGTTCTCCGGCAAGATGCCGTTGACGAATCGTTCCAGTGCAGTGGGTTCTTGCAATGCCATGTTAAATTCTGATGTTATATGTTTAGCCGCCGCGTCCTCGCGGCGTTATTCTGAGTTCACGTATCGGTCCCTTCAAGTTTTCAATCGCACTGTTTACGATGGCCGCCACGCTGTCGGACGATATGGTCGCGCCGCTCAGCGCGGTGATTTCATTTATACCCGAGGCCGGATCGAACGTTACGACTGTGATCGGCTCGTCGGTCGATTTGCCGGTGAACTGTGCGCGAAACGCCTCGCCGGAAATGAAGTTCCCCAGCCCGGGCGTTTCCTTCTGATCGAGCACGTACAACCCGGTGATCGTCGAAACGGATGCGTCCAGACCGATGAGCAGCTCGATCCGATCGGCAAAACCTTGTCCGTCGGCCGGCAGTACCCAGCCGACGTGTTTTCCATCGGCGGAGACCGCCTTATACACACGTTGACGTTTACCGTCGATGTCCGTGACGGGCAGTTCGACGGTTTTCGTTTTATCGGCGCCCGGTACGAGCAGCGGAATGACGTTGTATGTTTCGTTCTTTTTATTCTCGGCGATTTTCGGCCCCAGCGTGGTTTGCACCCCGGCCAGCGCACCGCCGTACAGCAGCGCCAGCAGAATTACCAACCATGCCTGGGAGATGTAGCCGCGTTGTTTTTGGGTATCGTTCATTGTTTGGTATTTATGCTTATCCCCCGGACCGCAGTCCGGGGGCGTTTCGCTCCTCTCTCCTCTCTCCTCTCTCCTCTCTTCCCTCTCTTCTCTCTTCTCTCTTATATTTCCCCAACGGCCGCGGTATTGTCCAACGGTTGATAAGCGGCACCGCCGCGTTCATCAGCAACACGGCGAACATTACACCCTCCGGATATCCGCTGAACAGCCTGATAACGACCACCAACAGCCCGATCCCCATGCCGAAGATAAACTTTCCGGTCGAAGTCACCGGGCTGGTGACCGGGTCGGTGGCGATGAAAAACGCGCCGAAGATCAACGATCCGCTTATCATGTGCTGGAGCGGTTCAAACGGCGTCAGGTTGATCCAGTAGCCGAGTTCCACAAACGCCAATGCCGTGACGAAGACTCCGGCGGGAATCTGCCACGACGCGGTGCGGCGAATACACAGGTAAATGCCGCCGAGCAGCAGTGCAATCGCACTGGTCTCGCCGAGCGAACCGTTCACCCAGCCGACCAGCAACGTCCAGATATCCTCGGCCGCGTGCAACTGCACCACGGCATCGCCGGCGATGACCTTGCCGGCGGCCAGGTCGGCCGCAAATTGCTTGGCTATCGAAAGCGGCGTGGCCTGAGTAAGTACGGCCAGCTTGGCTTCGGTAAAGACGTACGCCCCGGCGCCAAGTTCCTTGGCGAAGCTGAGCATGACGAACGCGCGTCCGACCATGGCCGGGTTGAATATATTGCATCCCAGCCCGCCGAACACCGTTTTGCCCAATCCGATCGCAGCGACCGATCCGACTACCGCAACGTACCACGGTGCGCTCCACGGCAGCGAAAGCCCCAGTATGATCCCGGTTATGGCGGCCGAGCAGTCGCCGACTGAGCTTTTCCGGCCTCGCAGCCTTTCCAGCACCGCCTCGACGCCCATGCACACCAGCACGCAAAGCCCCACCTGCGTCACCGCGTACCACTCGAACACGACGACCGCCATGGCCATGGCCGGCGCCAGTGCGATCAACACGTCGATCATCATCCGGCGCGTTGTAAGCGCGGTGTCGGCCGCGTGCGGCGATGGCGCCACGTGCAGCGTCGGCGGTGTTGTGTTGGTTTTCGTCATAATGTTCAGCCGCCGCGTCCACGCGGCGTAACATTCAGCGTCAATACAGTGGCACCGGCGTCTCGCCGGTGGCACACAAGTATAGGCATTGCAACAAGTTCCATCACACCGGCGAGACGCCGGTGCCACTTGTATCCTTTACTTCACCATCACCTTACCCAACCGAATAAGCTGCACCAGCGGCAACCCGGCCGGACACACGTACGCACAACATCCACATTCCATGCACAACGAAACATGATGCCGTCGGGCAAGCTCCACGTTGCCGGCCCGCGCGGCCAGGGCCAGCTTGGTGGGAAGTAGCCGCATCGGGCAGACGTCGACACACCGGCCGCAACGCAGACAAGCCGTTTCGTCCGGCCGCCATACGTCTTCAGCCGACAGAACCGTAATACCGCTGGTGCCTTTTGTCACCGGCATATCGAGGCTACCCAGCGAAAAGCCCATCATCGGCCCGCCGGCGATTATCATGGCCGTTTCATCGTTCAGTCCGCCGCAGTGATCGATAAGCGTCCGGTAACTTGTGCCGACGGGCACGAGCAGGTTCTTCGGCCGCCGGACGCCGCTGCCGGTGACGGTCACAATGCGATGCGTGAGCGGTTTTTGTCGGACTACCGCCCGGGCAAGCGCGGCGGCCGTGCCGACGTTTATCACCACCACGCCAACGTCCAGCGGCAACCCGCCGTCGGGAACCTCGCGCCCCAGCGCGGCGGCGATCAACTGCTTCTCGCCACCCTGCGGATACTTGGTCTTCATCACACGGACCTGCACAGGGGCGCCGGCGGCGGCCGTACGGATCGACTCGATTGCCTGCGGCTTGTTGTCTTCTACGCAGACGATCACCTTCGAGGCGCCTGTGGCGCGTCGGGCCAACAGTGCGCCGGTAATTACCGGCCCGGGCGCCTCGATCATCAGCCGGTAGTCGGCCGTCAGGTACGGCTCGCACTCGCAGCCGTTTACCAACAGCGTGCCGATCGGTTTTTTTTCGTTGGGCGTGAGTTTTACATGTGTGGGAAACGCTGCGCCGCCCAGACCGACCAATCCGGCCGCTCGGGCGGCATCGGCAATCTGCTGCGGCCGGTATACATCGAGACCTTCGGTCGGCCAATCTCCGCCGAAGATGTCCTCCCACAGTGCATCGCCTTCGAGCGGCTGGCTGTCGGCCGCCTTGATGGGCACGGCCGGCACGTGCCGGCCGTTGGGCAGCGTGACCATGGCGGTCCGCGCCGTGGCGCCGGCCAGACTGGCGTGCACCGGTGCAGAGACAAATCCGTCGGCCTGACCTACCACATCTCCCGGAGCAACTTCGGTGCGAGGTTTGACCGCCAGAGTGCACGGGGCGCCGATGTGTTGCAGCAATGGTATCAGTACCTGCTCGGGTGCAGGCAGAACCTCGACGGCCGACTCGGCGGCGAGGTGTTTTTGCTCGCTCGGATGGACGCCACCGGCAAAGGTGCTTTTTCTTGTGGCAAACGTAGCGATGGCTGTCATTACTCGTCCGCGTATACCCGCGTGCTCTCTTCTTTGGTTACGGGGCTGCGCATCTCGTCGGTCAGCAATTGTATGCGTGTTCTCAGGTCGCCCGGCCGGAGCGATTGCACGCGGACGCGGTACGTCGTGTCGGCCTTGGGCGCCAATCGGGCCAGTCCGTCGAACAGCACGCGGTTGTCCTCGACGGCATGTCGCGCAGGACCCTCGGCGTTCAACGGTCGAAGTTCCGGCGGCAGTAGCACGGCCAACCGCACGTTGGTGGCCGCCTTCGAGCCTTGGTTTAGCACGCGTATCTCGTAGGTCGTCTCGCCGCCGACCTCGATCGGATCGGTCACGTCGGCCACTTGAAACAGAATGGCCGCGATGCCTTCGATCACCACCGGCTGCTCCTTCTCTACTGAGAGTCCTTTTTCAGTGGTGCCGCGCAGCCGGATGCTCTGACTGCCCGACTCGACCGGCATTGTGACCAACTCGACCGTGCCGCTCTGGCCGGTCGGTAGTTCTTCGAGCCGCCAGTGCACTGCCCGGTTCGCCTCGTCGTAGTGTCCGGCGTTGTCGGCGCTGACGAACTTCAGCCCGCTTGGCAGATATGCAACCAACTCGACCTGATTGGCCGGCGCCGTGCCGGGGTTGTGCACCGATAGCCGGTAGGTCGCCTCGCGTTCCAGGTAACGTCGCTTCGGCCCGGCCATGGCAATGTCCAACTTAGGTGCGACAACCTCTATGTCGATCCGGTGTTCCGTCTTCAACCCGGCGTCAGCGCGTGCGACCAGCACGTTGGCGACCGGACCGGGACGATCTGCGACGAGCGTCAGTTCGAGCTTTCGCGTTTCACCCGGCGGCAGATCGCCGATCTCGTATTCCAGATCGCTGCCGGCAGGATGCTTCAGTCCGGCCGGGATGTGTTCCTCCAATACCACGCCGGTCGCCGTGCCGCTGCCGGAGTTGAATATCGTTATTGACAGTGTGACTTCATCGCCGATTAGCACCTTTTCCGCCATCGAAGTCTTAACGACCAACTCCGGGCGGGTGGAGGTAGAGCGTGCAGAAACCGAGGCGCCAAACCGCACCGTGGCCACCGAGCCGAGCCGGCCCTCGGCCGTCGGCATAAGCTTCATCTCGACCGACGACTCTTCGCCCGGCTTTATGGCGCCAAGCTGCCAAACCAACTCTCCGCCGGCGTCCAGTGAGGCGCGCGGCGTGGTGTCGAGCAATTTGGTGCCTTTCGGCACCCGGTCGCGCACCACCACGTTGGCCGCTGCCGTCGTGCCGGTGTTGCGGACCGATAGCTTAAACACCGCCGCCTTGCCGACCTGGATTCCATCGGGTGCGAATTTTTGGATTGTTATCTGCGGGCATTGCGGACCGTCGAGCTGCTCGCTGCCCGGCTGCCCGGTCCCATCGCCGGTCAATTCCGGCTCGCTCGATACGGCAGGGGCCGGCATCTGAGGAAAACTATCTGTCGCCCGAGGAAAGCTGCCGGTAGCCACGGCATCCGGCTGTGGGAAAAATCGTGCCGGTTCATGGGCATTGGCATCGGCGCGACCACCGGTCGCGGCTTTGTGTGGATCGGCCGGTTGCAAGTCCGGATAACGATTCGGCGGCAATTGGTTTGCCTGGTGCGTTGCCGCCACGACCAGCGGCTCTGGCGACGCCGAGCGGTTTGCAAACGGATCGCCGGCCGGTTTGTCTGTAAGACTCTCTAACAAAACAGCCGGCGAGCCCCCAGGTTTATCCTGGGGCAAAGCTTGGCGTGGGGATAAACCCCGCGGCTCGCTGGTTTTGTCGGAGTGCCTAAGTTTCACCACGTCTTCAGTCGACGCAGACGGTAATACGTCGGCCCGTAGTGGATTAGCGGCCGCACGGGGAGGACAGGCTGTGTCGTCGCAACCACGCTGTGCCTGGGCAATCGCGATCAGACCCAATACGACTACGGTCCCCAACGCGCCGATGCGGAGGATAATACGTTTCATCGGTATGTTCCTATGAAAGGAGCGTGAATTTGGTGAAAGGAGGCGGTTTAGAAAAAGCCTGGAGATGCGCGTACGAGCCACCGGCTAACAATCGGGTGGCTTAGTACCAAAATCTGGCCGGCGAGGGAAGATCAGTTTGCACGATTTGCTAAGCCTTTTGTTGCCGCATTTGTGTGATTAATCTGGGCGGTTGGATTGCGTGTCGCAAGTCATGTCGCAAGTTTGTCGCAAGTTCACAAGTCGTTTCGTAACGTGTAGTTAAACTGATTCGTTTCGCCCGTATGTACAAGTAGGCCCTTTTCTTCCATGTCGTGAAGGTCGCGTTGGAGCGTGCGGCGGCTGACGTCAGGGCAAAGATTCTCCAAGTCGCGGATCGTCATTGTCGCGCGTTCCAAGAGGTAGCCGAGTGCTTCGGCTTGCCGTCTCTTGAGATTGTGTTGCTTGACCAGCATGTCTTTTCGGATGGCCTGGCGGCCGCATTTGCTCACCTCGGCCAGTTGCGTGGAGAGTCCTTCGACGAAATACTCCAGCCAGCTGGTCATGTCCATCCGGCTCTGCCGAACTTGTTGGATGGCGAGGTAGAACGCCGGCCGGTCGCGGTCGTAGTATTCGCTGATCGTGAACAACCGCTTAAAGTCGTATCCGGCCCGATAGAGGCACAAGGTTGAAAGCAGACGAGATGCGCGACCGTTTCCGTCAACGAACGGGTGGATGTGGACCAGTTGAAATTGTGCGACGCCACTGACCAAGACAGGATGGATTTCACGCTCTTCGCCGAGCCACTGCACCAATTCACGCATAAGCGCTGGCACATCGCCGGGCGGGGGAGGTGTGTAGACGGTCTGGCCGGTAGCCGAGTTGACCACGTAGTTTTGCACCTTGCGATACTCTCCCGGCGAACCGCTTCCGCCGCGCACGTCGTTGACAAGCCGCTTGTGGATTTCGCGGATCAAGCCTTCCGTAATCGGTGCGCCGCCGTCCAGATAGTCGGACACGAATTCAAAGGCCGTCCGGTAGTTCAGCAATTCTCGGACGTCGTCGGGATCGGCGTCGTCGACCGCCCGGCCTTCGAAGAGCCGTTGTGCTTGATCGAGAGTCAGGTGAGTCCCCTCAATGTGCGTGGTGTGATGGGCTTCCAGCAACAGCGCGCGTTGCCCCATTTGCCGAACCCAATCGTCAGACAAAACGGCCGCTTCGAGGAATCCCCGTGCCCGCTCGATGGTCGTCAGACCGGCCGCAATCGAGTTGGTGATGTTGAATCGTGGATCGAACATGCTGCGTGTGTTGGAAAACTATGATGTTGAACATCTTTGTTGTCTTACTCACCGCCCGCCGCCCACTCACCACGTCCATTCCAACTCAAGCGTCAGGCCGTGCGAGTAGACATGGCCGTTTTTGTTGATCTCGTTCGTCGGGACGGTGTCGAAGGTAAGCTGCTCGGGGGCCAGTGCCAGACCGGTCACCCACATTAAATCGTATCCGGCACTCAATATTATGTTGGGCCGGATTTTGTAGTTGCCGACAAAACCGACCTCGGCCAACAGCGAGATAACATCGCGGCGGGCATAGTCGGCTATGTTCAACTGTGTGGTGGCGAACGGATCGCCCGGCGCACTGGTGAGGATGCGGCTGTTCTGGTCGGCGAAGTTCACCAAAAGGCCGGTTTTGCCACGAAAACCCCATTGCCACTTGCACTGTCGGTGGATGTAATCGCCGCCGATCTGGAATCCGAACAGGTCGTTGTGCGTGCCGATGTCGTAATCGCCGCGCACGTTACGCTCGGTGGGCGGTGTGGTAGAAAATTCGTACTTTGCCTTGCTATGGAAGCAGAACCGCTCGTCAATCGACAAGACCCGAAGACCGATCAAATACGACGTGTAATCACCCGGTTGACACTCTCGCCGCC
>DAOWNK010000325.1 GCA_030642635.1 Pirellulales bacterium | reverse complement strand
GATCCCGTAGGTCACAAAATCGAAGCAGACTCTCCCCGACCTGGTGTCGTAGCCCAACCCCCAGCCTTCACTGCCTGGAGTGCCTGTCGTAACGATAAGCCCCAAGTGTTTCTTCGTAAAATCTCGCCGCACCCAGGCCTCAACGGTAAAATTGTTCGTAAGCCGGCTGTAGACGTTCGGCACGTCGGCCGCCCCGACGGTCAATCCGGCCGTCGATCTGTAGAAATAGGCCGCCGTACCCAGTGCCGGCGAGAAACTCTCGCGGCCGTACTCCACCGCGATGCTGTATGCGGCATGATTGCCGTTGGAAGAGCTGTCGAGCGCGTCATCCGTGCCTGAATCGTCAAGGCGCCAATACCCGATCGGTCGTGAGGCGAGCACCGCATCGACGTACGATAGCGATTCCGTCCACTTGCCCTTGAAGAGTACACCGGCAAAAGCGAACCGGCCGCTCTGGCCGGACATTTCGGTCACCTTGCCGGACGTATCTATTTCCACCGACTGACCTGCGGTCAGCCGCCGATGACCGCCGCCGCCCGCCTCGGCATCGACATTTACCTGTCCGACGAACACGTGCACTTTCGCCGTGCCGGATTGCCCGACCTCTACGCCGAACTCCGTGCCGAGGTCGACGATCGAGGCGGTGGGTGTTTCAACTGTAAACCCGACGGCTTGCTTGGGCACCTTGCCGGCGAGCTTTCCCACATCCAGCCGGCAGGCGTTGGCTTGCTCGACGGTGAACTCGACCGGACCTTCCAGGACGAGCTTTGCGCCGTTGTAGTAAGTGATCTCCAGCAGCCCGGAGTCGAGTTTCAACTCGCGGCCGAGGCCTAAGTGGGCGTAGCTCAGCGGCGGCAGGTAATTGTCCACCCAGCGGCAGTTGTGCAGGCCGGTAATTCGTGCGACGAACTTGAACTTGCCGTCCACAGGCCGGAGGCCTGTGCTACTGGTGGTAGTGGTGCAGACGTGGTTAGAGCGGCTCGGCTGGTATGTCGGTGCGGGCAAGATACTAAGTATCGAAATCAGGCAGACCATGAATATCGTGGCGGCCAGTATTGAGAGTGGCCCGGGCTGCGAGAAGTACTCGCGGGTCCAATGTACTGCATCGCCCATGGAGCCGAGGACGTGGCGGTAGTACGGCAGTTTTTTATCTTCGACGCCGTCCGATTCCCACGGAGGTTGCATCGGGATTGACACGGCCCGTTCCACCGCGCTGCCGTATGAAAGCTCACCGTGCAGCGTCACGTAGTCGTAATAGAATCGCCTGGCGGTCACATCGTCCAGCAAGAGTCGGTCCAGCTTGGCAAGCTCAGCGTGCACTATCTCACCGTCGCACAAGGCGGTTACCAGGTGGATAAGCTCGACGTTGTTGCCATAGGCGACCATCAGCGGTGCTCCTCGCCGGCAATTACACGATTGATGCACTTCAACAGCGCCATTCGTATGCGTTCCAACGACCGGTAGATCGACTTCAACGGCCGGCCAAGTTGTTCGGCCAACTCGCGTACGGTGATATTTGCAACGTAGCGTTGCGTTATCAGTTCACGATCGTCCGGGTTGAGCTTTTTCATGCAGACGCCCAGTGCGAGACGACGTTGTGTGAGCCATTCTTCATCGACGTGCTGCTCGGCGGCCATCGTGTCGATCAACTCGTTGCTGAATCGTAGCCGATCGCGTGCGGCGTGCTTGCGGAACGCCAGCACTTCGTAGTAAGCGATTTTTTTCGCCCAGGCGGCAAAATTCGTGCCGAGCACGAACTCATCGGCCTTTGACCAGATTGTGGTGTTGGTCTCCTGCAATACCTCCTCGGCGTCGGTCGTATTCGGCAAAAGTGTAACGATATACAGGTACAAATGCCGTTGATAACCGGTCAGCAGCTTGACGAATTCGGCAGTTTGACGAGAATCGTGCATATCTTCTACTATAATTAGGCAGCACGGCCGGTGTGAAATTCCTCAGTAAAAATCGCACTGAGGGCCATTTGCCCTGCTTTTGGGTGGAATGTGTAGAAATGAACTCTACCGATCGCAACCCGCTGTCCTGGCTCGACGTGGAACTGGCCGAACTCGACCGGCAGGGGCTGCGTCGGCGAGTACGCACACGCGGCGGGCGGCAATCGGCCCGGATAGTGCTCGACGGCCGGGAGATGGTCAACTTCGGCTCGAACGACTACCTCGCCCTGGCGGCAGACCGGCGACTGGTAGAGGCCGTCTCGAAGGCGATGCAACAAGCGGGCTGGGGTAGCAGTGCCAGTCCGTTGGTCACTGGATACGCCGAAGAGCACCGGCAACTCGAACGGCGATTGGCCGAGTTCGAGGGCGTCGAATCCGCCTTGGTCTTCCCGTCGGGATTTGCCGCCAATGCAGGGACGATTGCCGCATTGGTCGGCCCGGGCGACGTGGTGCTGGCCGATCGCAAGAACCACGCCAGCCTGTTGGACGGCTGCCGGTTGTCCAGGGCCGATGTCCGAGTTTATCCACACTGCGACTGGCGGCGGCTGGACCAACTACTGTTGAACTCCGGCAAGTATCGCCGACGGCTGATCGCTACCGACAGTATATTTAGTATGGACGGCGACATGGCCCCATTGGTTGAGTTAGCGGACGTTGCCCAGCGGCGCGGCGCCATGCTGTTGGTGGACGAGGCCCATGCGACCGGGGTGTTCGGCCCGGGCGGCCGCGGCGTGGCGGAGTTGTTGGGCGTGGAAGACCGCATCGACGTGCGTATCGGCACGCTCAGCAAAGCGCTGGGCTGCATCGGCGGGTTCGCGGCGGGCAGCCGTTCGCTGGTCGAATGGCTTATCAACCGTGCCCGGCCTTATGTATTTTCGACCGCAGGCCCAGCCGCCT
>DAOWNK010000120.1 GCA_030642635.1 Pirellulales bacterium | reverse complement strand
TTTCGAGATATCCAGGATTTCGTTGATGACTTTAAGCCAGTTCTCGCCGTTGCGCCTAATGGTTTTCACGGCATTGGTGCGATCCTCTTCAGAAAGGTCCGGCACGAGCAGGTTTTCGGCGAACCCAAGGATAGCCGTCATTGGTGTGCGGATTTCGTGGCTCATGTTGGCCAGGAATTCGGTCTTGGCGCGGGTGGCGTCCTCCGCGGCAATGTAAAATTCCTCCATGGCCATCTTCTGCGATTCCAACGCGACGGTATAGTCCTTCAACTCCTGCTCGATCTGCTTGTAGCGGGTAACGTCGCGCACGTGCGTCAGCACCATCTCCACGTTGTCCGAGGCGCCGAATATCGGCAAGGCACATATATCTTTCGTACTCCCGTCGGTCGGGTCGGTGTGCTCCATCTGACATGCCTTGCCGCCGTCGAACACCTTGCGTGCGTGGCATTCCTCGCACGGTTCCTCACGGTGCATAAGGCACTCATAGCAGTGCGGATGAGAATCCCGCTGGGCTTGTGTAACCTGTTCGTACCCCTTCCAGTTGCTCGTGACGATCCGCAGATCGTGATCCAGTACGACCAACAGGTCGGGAATCGCGTCGAACATGCTGCCGAGCAACTTCCGCGACGCCTGGATTGCATGTGTCTGTTTTTCCGCCGCCTTGCTCATCCGATCAAGTGTCCGAACGTGCGGACTTTCCGTACTGCCGGTACTCGCCATCTGTCCCAACTCCTACGAGGATTACCAACTTCAACAAACCGCTTCATCGAAATCATAGGACGGCCCCGACTGCGTTTCATGTCTTCCCGCCGAACGTTTTGCAATGAACGGCGATAAAGTTGTCGCCTAGAGGCGGTTGGACGGAATGTATCGGTTCCGCCGGTGATAACCACGCAGGTAAACTGCGTTGGGGCGATTCGACGTGCTAAGCCGCAAGCGGCTTACTCCTCGGCCATGTACGGGTATCGGAAATCGGTCGGTGGAAGGAACGTCTCCTTGATCGTGCGCGGGGTGACCCAGCGCTCCAGGTTCAGCCAGCTTCCGGCCTTGTCGTTCGTGCCGGATGCACGGGAGCCGCCGAAGGGCTGCTGGCCGACGACCGCGCCGGTGGGTTTGTCGTTGATGTAGAAGTTGCCGGCCGCGTGCCGCAGGGCGTCCATCGCCCGGACGATCGCGCTGCGGTCCAGGGCGAAGATCGCACCGGTCAGTGCGTACGGCGAACCCTGGTCGCAGAGTTTCAGCGTCTCGTCGTATTCGCCCTCCGGATAGACGTAAACGGTCAGCACCGGGCCGAAAATCTCCTCGACCATCAGTTTCGCCTGCGGGTCTTTCGAGAGAACCACGGTCGGCTCGATAAAGTACCCGGTCGAGTCGTCGCATCCGCCGCCGGTAAGGATTTCCATATCGGGGCTGCTGCGTGCGTAGTCGATGTATCCGCTTATGGTCGAGAACGCACCGCGGTCGATCACCGCGCCCATGAAGTTGCCGAACTGGCACACGTCGCCCATCTTGAGCTTGTCGATTGTGTCGAGCATCCGTTCCTTGACCGTCGGCCAGAGCGAATCGGGAATGTACGCCCGAGACGCGGCCGAGCACTTTTGGCCCTGGTACTCGAACGCGCCTCGGACCAATGCGGTGACCAGCGCATCGACGTCGCAGCTTGCGTGTGCAAAAATAAAGTCCTTGCCGCCGGTCTCACCGACGATACGCGGGTAGGCGACGTACTTGCGTATGTCGGAGCCGACCTCCAGGTAAATCGTCGAGAAGACTTTTGTGCTCCCTGTGAAGTGTATACCGCCCAGGTTTACGTTCCCCAGCGCCGCCGGACCGATGATCGGCCCCGGGCCGGGCAACATGTTGATAACCCCCGGCGGCAGCCCGGCTTCGGCGAGTATCTGCATGATGAAATACGCCGGCAGCACTGCGCTGGAGGCCGGCTTCCATACCACCGTGTTGCCCATCAGCGCCGGTGCGGTCGGCAGGTTGCCGGCGATCGAGGTGAAGTTAAACGGCGTGATCGCCAGCACGAACCCGTCCAGCGGCCGGTGCTCCATGTAGTTCAGCACCCCGCCGGCCGAGAGCGGCTGGTCGCCGTACACCTCTTGCATGAAGTGCGGGTTGAATCGCCAGAAGTCGATCAACTCGCAGGCCGCATCGATCTCGGCCTGGTGCGGGGTTTTGCTGAGGTTCAGCATGGTGGCCGCGTTCAGCGTCTGGCGATACTTGCCGGCGAGCAACTCGGCCGCCTTCAGGAACACGATTGCCCGCGAGTCCCACGGCATCCGGCTCCACTGGTGCCGGGCGGCGTTGGCCGCGGCTATCGCCTCCTCGACGTGCAGTGCGTTGCCCTGGTGGTACTTGCCCAGGGTGTGTTGATGGTCGTGCGGGCAGACGATCTCGGCGGTCGTGCCGTTTCGGACCTCTCGACCGCCGATGATCATCGGCACGTCAATTTTTTGGTCGAGCATTTCGGCCAGTTTGTCTTTCAGTTCCGCTCGTTCCGGGTTGCCCGGGGCGTAGTTTAGCACCGGTTCGTTTACCGGCTGAGGAACATGGAAAATGCCGTTGAACATGTGAACTCCCGTGTAGGATTGGTGTTTTACGCCGTGTCATTCTATTCCAGGTCGTTTTGCACTGTCAACCAGACAATGTTTAGCCGCCGCGTCTACGCGGCGTGATTTCCAGGCGTGGACGCCGGGGCAAAACACATGCCCGCACTCCGGGGGGTCGCCCCAAGTCCGCTTGTCAATTACCGCGTAAACGGGTAGTCTTACATGTTTCTGTTTTTAGACGTATCAAGTACATTGCCATGATTGTCCGGCGGACGGATCAACAACGAATCGTCATTACCGGTGTGGGTTTGACCGCGCCGAACGGGAACTCCCTGGCCGAATTTCGCCAAAGTTTGCTGGACGGCCGCAGCGGTGTTATCGAATACGAAACCCGATACTTCGGCAAGACCGTGGCCGGGGTTTGCAATTTCGACGAATTGCGATACCAGAAGCGCAAAGAGGTCCGGCGCGGCACCCGGGCCGGCGGCATCGGTATATTCTGCTCGCACGAAGCGATCGCCGACTCGGGCCTGGACTGGCAAAACGTCGATAAGGCGAACGTCGGCATATACGTCGGCGTTACCGAACACGGCAACGTTGAGACCGAGAACGAGATTTTCCAGATCAGCGGCTACAACTACGACACGCAGTTCTGGTCGCACCACCACAATCCACGCACGGTGGCGAACAACCCTGCCGGCGAGATATCGCTTAACCTGAAGATCACCGGCCCGCACTATACGCTTGGCGCCGCCTGCGCGGCCGGCAATGCGGGTCTGATCCAGGGCGTGCAAATGTTGCGGCTGGGCGAGTGCGACGTGGCGCTGTGCGGCGGCGTGTCGGAGAGCATACACTCGTTCGGTATCTTCGCCAGCTTCAACAGCCAAGGCGCCCTGGCGAAGCACGACGATCCGACCAAGGCGTCCAGACCGTTCGACGCCCAGCGCAACGGGATCGTCGTGGCGGAGGGCGGCTGCATGATGGTGCTGGAGCGACTGAGCGACGCCATGGGCCGAGACGCAAACATCTACGGCGAGATCATCGGTTACGCCATGAACAGCGACGCCACAGATTTCGTCAACCCGGATCCCGACCGGCAGGCCGAGTGCATCCGGCTGGCGCTGAAACGTGCCGAGTTGGACCCGGACGATATCGACATCGTAAGCACGCACGCCACCGGCACGACCACCGGCGATACGCAGGAGTGCAAGGCACTGCGGCAGATTTGGGACGGCGCCGGACACACTGCGATGAACAACACGAAGAGTTTTATCGGCCATGCAATGGGCGCGGCCGGTGCGCTGGAGTTGGCCGGCAACTTCGGGGCGCTCCGCGACGGCGTATGCCACCCAACGATCAATCTGGACAACCTAGACCCGGAGTGTGAATTGCCGGGGCTTGTTATCAACCAGCCGAAAGAACTGGGCAACGTCAACGTCATACTGAACAACTCCTTCGGGATGTTGGGCATCAACTCGGTGGTCGTTGTAAGAAGGATATAAAACGGAGAAACGTAGCATGACTACTGCCGAAATCAGGAAAGCTGTACTCGATATACTCGCCGACATCGCACCGGATGAGGACCTGAGCGACTTGAAAGACGACGTCACATTCCGCGACCAACTCGAACTGGACAGCATGGATTTTCTCGATATCGTTATGGAGCTGCGCAAGCGATACCGCATCCAGATACCGGAAGAAGAATATACCGAGTTGGCCAGCATGGGTAGTACGGTAAAGTACCTTGAACCGCTGATGAAGGACGTAGAGTAGGGTGCGTGCAACGCACCACGTCGTGGTCGGCCGTCATTAACACCAATGGTGCGTTGAACGCACCCTACAAAAGCACATGTACGATACGATCATCATTGGTGCGGGCATGTCGGGGCTGGCGGCCGGTATTCGGCTGGCGCACTTCGACAAACGCGTCTGCATACTCGAACGTCACAGCGCGATCGGCGGGCTGAACTCGTTCTATCGCCACCGCGGCCGCGACTACGACGTCGGGTTGCACGCCGTGACCAACTACACACCCAAGGGCGCCCGGCGCGGCCCGCTCGCCAAGCTGCTGCGGCAATTGCGATTGGCCTGGGACGAATGGTCGCTTGCCCCGCAGGTTGGCTCGTCGATTGCATTTCCGGACGTGGAGCTGAAGTTTTCCAACGATTTTGAATTGCTGGTTTCGGAGGTCGCACAGAAATTTCCTAAGCAAAAGGACAACCTCCGGCGGCTGGTGGCCGAACTGACGGACTACGATCAACTCGGTACGGGCGACACCGGCCGGTCTGCCCGGGAGGTGGTCGGCAGTTTTATCAAAGATCGGTTGCTCATGGAGATGATCTTCTGTCCGCTGTTGTTTTACGGCGGTTCTAAAGAGCACGACATGGACTTCGGCCAGTTCAGCATTATGTTCCGGTCGATTTTCCTGGAGGGCCTTGCCCGACCGCTTGACGGAGTGCGGTTGATACTGAAACTGCTGATCCGCAAGTTCAAGGAACTCGGCGGCGAGTTACGGCTGCGTGCCGGGGTGGACCGGATCGCGGTGAAAGACGGCGCCGTCGAGAAAGTCGTGCTGGCCAACGGCAGCGAATTGCAGGCCAGACGAGTCCTCTCGTCGGCCGGATTGCCGGAGACCTTGCGACTGTGCGACGACTGTCCGAACGTCGAGTCGCCGGAAGTCGGCCGGCTTTCGTTCGTCGAGTCGATCTCGGTGCTCGACGTACAGCCGTGCTCGCTCGGACATGATCGGACCATCGTCTTCTACAACGATTCGGACGAGTTCCATTACGAAAAGCCTAACGAACCGGCCGACGTGCGCAGCGGAGTGATCTGCTCGCCGAACAATTTCGTCTACGGCCAACCGCTTGCAGACGGAGTGGTTCGTATTACGTCGCTTGCCAACTTCGACCGCTGGGCCAAACTGGACAGCGAGGCGTATCGCCGAGCCAAGCTCCACTGGTACGACAACCTGGTCGCCTCGGCCGTGCGATTCGTGCCGGACTTCCGCGATTCGGTAATCGACACCGACATGTTCACCCCGACGACGATCCGCCGCTATACGGGCCATCACAGCGGTGCGGTCTATGGAACCGCCAAAAAACGCTACGACGGCACAACGCACCTGAAAAATCTCTATATATGCGGCACCGACCAGGGGTTCGTCGGTATCATCGGGACCAGCATCAGCGGGATCGGTGTTGCGAATCGGTATCTGTTGAAAATGTAATATGCTCGCCGACATACACAATCAATACGACGTTGTTGTGGTCGGTTCCGGGCTGGCCGGCATGACCGCCGCAAACACGCTTGCCCGGGCGGGTCACTCAGTGCTGCTGCTGGAACACCACACCAAGCTCGGCGGGCTGGCGACGTGGTTCCGCCGGCCCGGCGGACATATATTCGACGTGTCGCTGCATGGGTTTCCGGTCGGTATGATAAAAAGCTGCCGGCGATACTGGTGCGGCGAGCTGGCCGATATGATCGTGCAGCTTCTGCACATCCGGTTCGACAACCCGACGTTCTCGCTAGAAACCACCTTCGACCGCCGCGACTTCACCGAGTTGCTTACCAACCGGTTTCAGGTGCCCGAGGCCACCGTCAAGGAGTTCTTCGACACCACACGCAGTATGCAGTTTACCGACGAGCAGACAATGACCACGGGCGAGTTGTTCGAGCGGTTCTTTCCCGGCCGAGACGACGTGGTGCGGCTGCTGATGGAACCGATCACCTACGCCAACGGCTCGACGCTGGAAGACCCGGCGCTGAGCTATGGCATAGTGTTCTCGAACTTCATGTCGAAGGGCGTATATACGTTCCAGGGCGGGACCGACCGGCTGATAAAGATAATGGCCGGGGTGATGAAACACAACGGCGTTGATGTGCGGACCGGCTGCAACGTCGAGAAAATTCATGTCGAAGGCCGGCGCGTCGAGGGCGTTATCGCCGCCGGACGATTCATAAAAACCCGCTCGGTGGTCTCCAACGCCAACCTGAAGGGCACGATATTCAACCTGGTCGGCCGGCAGCCGTGGGACAGTGATTTTCTGGACGAAGCCCGGGCTGTAAGGCTTAATAACTCCAGCACACAGGTCTACATGGCATTGCGGGAAGGCGAGCAGATCGACGAGCGGACCGGCGACCTGTTATTCAGTTCGACCGCGCCGGCCTTTTGCACCGAGATGCTGCTCGGCCGCAACGTCACCAGCCGGACGTACTCGTTTTACTATCCGCGTACCCGGCCTGGACAGAACCGTTGTGCGGTAGTCGCAAGCACCAACGCGAACTACAGCGACTGGGCCGATCTCGGCAAGGAAGACTACGCCGCCGGTAAGCAGGACCTGATTGAGACCACACTGGCTGCGATCACCAAGTACGTGCCGGACGTACGCGAGAAGCTCGACTGGGTCGAGGCAGCCACGCCGCTTACGTTCGAGCGATACACAAAGCACCTCTGCGGCGCCAGCTTCGGCACGAAGTTCGAGGGCCTGGCCGTCAGCCGTGCATTGCCCGAGCAGATCACCGGGCTGTATCACGCCGGCAGCGTGGGTATTATCATGTCCGGCTGGCTCGGGGCGGTAAACTACGGCGTGATTGTGGCTAACAACGTCGATGCGTTTCTGATGACCGGCAACTCGCAAACCACCGCAGAGAACCCATGAGCCTGAAAGAAATTTACGATGCAATTCCGCACCGGCCGCCGTTCCTGCTTGTAGACGAAATCGTCGAGCAGACCGACTCGCGGATCGTCTGCACGAAGACGTTTACCGGCAAGGAGGACTTTTTTGCGGGTCACTATCCCGATTTTCCGTTGGTGCCCGGCGTGCTGTTGTGCGAGGCCGCTATGCAGTGCGGGGCCGTGCTGCTGAAGAAACACCTTTCTAACACCGACGGCAAGGCGCCGGTGGCCACAAGAATGAACAACGTGCGGTTCAAGCGGATCGTTCGGCCCGGTGAGACGATCCGCATGGAGGTCGAGTTGACCGAGCGGCTGGCCGATGCGTTTTTTTTGAAGGCCAAGGTGACCGTGGAAGGCAAAGTGGCCGTGCGGTTCGAGTTCGCTTGTACGGCGGCGGCGATGTAGTAATATCAGTAGTTTGCAATTTCATATAGCCCAACGCCCCGGGACTGCGGTCCCGGGGAAAATGCGTACCAGTCGCCGCAATTTTACCCCCGGACCGCAGTCCGGGGGCGTTTTTGCTGACCATACCAGCCAAATGACGATTTTGCAATTCAGTTCAAACAACCAATAACCAGCCATGGATTTCCTGCAACTTACCGATAAGTCGATATTGATCTTCGGCGTAGCCAACCGAAAGAGCGTCGCGTGGCACATTGCCCGGGTGCTGACCGAGGCCGGCGCACGATGTGTTTACGTCGTCCGGGACGAGGAGGTGAAGCAAAACACCGCCAAACTGCTCGCCGGTGCGGAGGTGTACACATGCGACGTGGAGCACGAAGAGCAAATCGCACGGCTGCGCGACGAACTGGCCGCTGCCGCCGAGCGGTTCCACGGCATGGTCCACTCGATTGCGTTTGCCGACTACTCCGACGGCATAAAATCGTTCCACGAAACGCCGAAGAAGGCGTTTCTGCGGGCGGTAGACGTCTCGTGCTATTCGCTGATCGCTATCTCAAACGCGATGAGGAACCGGCTCGATGAGGACGCCTCGGTTGTGACGATCTCGATCTCGACGGTGCGTATGGCCAGCGAGAACTACGGCTACATGGCCCCGATCAAGGCTGCGTTGGACTCGTCGCTGGCGTTTTTGGCGAAGTCGTTCAGCCAATTCTCGCGGGTTCGTTTCAACGCAGTCGCGCCGGGGTTGCTGAAAACCTCGGCCTCTGCCGGCATACCAGGTTACGTGGAGTCGTATCTTTACGCCGAGCAGGTAATCCCTCGCAAGCGTGCGGTCGATACGGTCGAGGCCGCCCAGGTCGCCGCGTTTTTGCTCAGCCCGCGCTCAAGCGGCATAAACGCCCAGCGGATTGTTGTAGACGCCGGGATGTCGATAAATTACTTCGACAGTGAGCTTATCGCCCGGGCAATGCGAGAGTCGTGAAGCCGCTTGCGGCTTTGCAATGTTTCTGGGTATTCGATGATGAGTTGGTTATTGAAGCGATCGAGTTGACGCCACATAAGTATTAGGGGTGAATTATGACAAGCGTACTTTCAGCAAAATCGATCAAGACGATTGAAAAAGGCATGCGAGAAGGGAAATGCCTGACCCTAATCCCCGGCAGGAACGGGGCAGCGCATGTTGTCCAGAATGATGAATTCCTCTCTGCCGAAGAGTCTGAGGAATTGCTAAAGAGCATCGCACAACCGACCACAGGCGTCTATCTCGAACAGTTCATCTGGGAATTCGAATACGGGAGCACAAAGAAGTTTGCCGAAAAGGTCGGGTATCATCCCAACCGAATCTCGACGCTGAAATCTTCTGCACACGGCATTTCCACCCGACTTTTCCGGCGCATGGTCGCGGCGTATAAGCTCAACGAAAAAGAACGCGACTTTTGGGCAAAGTGGCTGCTGGATATATGAACTCCAAAAACAGCAACCTATGTTATGTCAATATCCGTTCGGTTCCTTGTCGAGTAATTCTTCACAACAGGAAAAACAGGCGGCAAGAAGTTCTTTGGCTTCCTCTGGTGACACATCTTTGACCCGACAACGGCGGTAGATTTCTGTAAATC
>DAOWNK010000268.1 GCA_030642635.1 Pirellulales bacterium | reverse complement strand
CCCGGCGGCGATCAGTTTGCCAAGATAGCTTTCGAGCTGATGGTGCGGGAAGCCGGCCATGGGTATGGCGTTTTTGCCCTTATCGCGGCTCGTAAGCGCCAGCCCGAGCGTAACGGCGGCCGTCTTGGCGTCGTCGTAGAACAGCTCGTAGAAGTCGCCCATCCGAAACAGCAGCAGCGCATCGCCGCACGCCTGCTTTGCGTCTCGGTATTGCTTCATCATTGGGGTGACGGCCATTGCGTATTCACTTATGGTTAAATTGCCGTTAGGATATGACAACATGTCCGAAAAACTTTGGTACCATAACGGGCTGAAATTCCAGTGCACCGGTTGCGGCGGTTGCTGTACCGGCGCGCCGGGGTTCGTTTGGGTAAACAAGGCCGAGATCGAGGCCATGGCCGCTGCGATCAAGATTGATGTAGCGACGTTCGAGCGTCGTTACGTCCGACAGATCGGCATCCGCCGTAGCCTGACAGAGTTTTCAAACGGCGATTGTGTTTTCTTCGACGCCGAGCGACGGACGTGCCAAATCTACGAGGTCCGTCCGCGTCAGTGCCGCACGTGGCCGTTTTGGACGTCGAACCTTCGCACTCCGCAGTGCTGGGCGGCAATGGCCGAACACTGTCCCGGCGCAAACCACGGCCCGGTGGTCCCGCTTAGCGAGATCGAAGCCCGGCGGTCAAAATTAGCCGGTGTATAATTATTGGAAGCATGTACAGTTTACCATCTTCCATAAGTAACCACATGTAGCGATCGATCGTCAACCATGGTAGGATATTACGGTCATGCTGTTTTGGAGAGAAAAATGAAGAACTCACTGGACCATCTGCCGGAACGGAAGCGGGACGAACTGAATCGCATCGTCTCGCTGATTCGTGAGTTGTGCGATGATGTCGAGATGATTATCCTGTTTGGTTCCTATGCCCGCGACGATTGGAAAGAGGAAGCCGATCTCGACCCGGGACGAAAATCCGGCCATAAATCGGATTACGACGTCCTTGTAGTGGTTGAAGAGAAATCAACGGCAGCCGATACGAAGGTCTGGCACGAGATCACCGCCAAATGCGATGCACTGGGTTTAAGCACCCATGTTCGCGTGATTGCCCACGACATTCAGTATCTGAACCTCCAACTGGCGGAAGGTCGGTACTTCTTTACAGACATCAAGAAAGAAGGCTATCTGCTCTACGATTCCGGCAAGTTCAAACTGGCGTGCAAGCGGAAATTAAAACCTGCCGAGCAGAAACGTATTGCTCAGGGTTACTACGATGATTGGTTTGGAATCGCCAATAGTTTTTATGGTTGTTATCAAGATGATGTGAAGAGCTGCCGATGGAAACTGGCAGCTTTTCATCTCCACCAAGCCGCTGAAGCATCTTACAAAACCATTCTGCTGGTTTTCACAGGCTACAATCCCAATGAACACTATCTTAGTCTGTTGGGAGAGATGGCGGCTGAACAGGACTCATCTTTGTCAGATGTTTTTCCCCAAGGAACTGACAGAGAGCGGGAACTGTTTAGATTGCTTGATTACGCCTATATCGGCGCCCGCTATGATCCGGATTACCAGATTGCCGAGGAAGATTTGGAGTATCTATCCGAACGCGTGAAGGTCCTTCTGGAATTGACAGATAGACTCTGCAACGCAAAAATCGAAAATGTTCAGTAAAGAGTCTTTGTTGTCTTTGGAGTCAGAGCTTGAATAGTGATTAGGGCTTGCCTTCTCTGGCCCCAAATGCTACTCAGGAATGACGAACCACGAATGACTACTCCACATCTTCGAGTCTGGAACCCCGCCCGGACCGCAGGCTGCTGCGAGCTGTTTCGATTCGCTGCAAGAAGCGAGGATCATGCTCCAATCGGTAGTCGAACCAATCATCGTCGGATTGAAAGCCGATCAGAACACCCGCAGGCTTCCCGTGACGAGTGATGAGAACCTGCTCCTTCTCGGCAAGCCGCAAGTAGCGTGATAACTCGTCTTTGACTTCAGATAGTGCTGCTTCTTTCATTGGACTCTCCCGACGTATCGAGCCAGGCCTGGGCCTGGGATTTCTGAACGATTGCCAAGTCTTCAACGGCTTCGGGCGCAAGAATGATTTGGTAACGCATTCTAGCCATATTATAGCCAGAATTAGCCGCGAAGGAAAGAGCAAAAGAAAATCGGACTTACTCTCGGGCGAGGCCGACGGAGGCGATTGGCCTTGGACCCACCCGACGAGAGGGGGTTTCGGTCCTCACGCACACGGGAGAACTTTGGGGCCAGAGCTTGAATAGTGATTAGGGTTTGTCTTGAGGGGCGCGATGATACAATGAGTGCGCGGACCACGAGAAGCGGCTTGACTGGCTGCGCCGACAGCTAAATTGGAAAATTTGAAACTACTGAAAATTACCATTCAGCACAACCGCGCCGGGCGAGCACCGGCCGCTACACGTTATCACTCTAACACGTCGGCGAATTCCTCTCTCAATGCCGCCAGTGCCCTGTCGCCGTCGCGGCCGTCGACGACCACGTTGATGCGGACCTCGCTTGTGCTGATCATATCGACGTTGATGCCGACTGCGGAAAGCGAACGGAACATTCGGGCGGACAACCCGGTGTGGCTCTTCATGCCAACGCCGAAGACCGAAAGCTTCGCCACCCGTGGGCAACTCCTCGGCGGCGGGCAGCCGATAGCAGCGGACAACTCGCCGGCCAGCTTCAGGGCCCTGTCGAGGTCTTCCTGCGGCACGGTGAACGAGATGTTCGCATGACCCTTGCGGCCGAAGCTTTGAACGATCATGTCTACCACGATGCCGGCCTCGGCGATTTCGTCGAACACCTGAGCGGCCAGGCCCGGTACGTCGGCCACGCCGACGAGCGTCACACGGGCCTGCGTTGCGTCCAGCGTGATATCCTCGATAATCAGGTCCTCCATGCGTTCGATTCGCGCGGCTATTTCGTCCGGCGTTTCGGCTTGAGAGTCGGCAGAAGCGGCCTTGCGGTGGTCGTCCGGCATCGGCGGCTCCTTGTCGAGTTGGAACACCTCGTGCACCGCCCGAAGCGCCTCCTGGGCGAATCGACGCTCGATCAAAACTGAAATCTTGATCTCGCTGGTGGTGATCATCTGTATATTGATCCCCTTTTCGGCCAGCGTACGGAACATGGTCTCGGCCACGCCGGTCTGCGTGGCCATGCCCAGGCCCACGACCGATATCTTCGAGACCTCATCGTCGTAGGTGTATCCTTCGGCGCCAAGCTGAGCGGTGGCCTCTTCTACGGCCTTCAGCACCGCTGGCAACTCGTCGTGGAAGACGGTAAACGAGATGTCGGCGTGGCCTTCGGCGCCGACGTTTTGCACGATCATATCCATGGCGATGTTTTTCTCGGCGATCTTCGAGAAGACAGTCAGCGCGGCCCCGGGCCGGTCGGGCACGCCGAGCACCGTTACCCGGGCTTCCATCTTCGACTTGGCCGCACCGCAAACCGGCATGTCCGGCGTTTCCGGTTCGGCGGCGATCATCGTGCCCGATGTGTCGGAGAAACTGCTCCGCACGTGCACCGGCACGGAGAATTTCTTGGCGAACTCGATCGACCGGTTGTGCATAACCCCGGCCCCTGCGCTGGCCAGCTCAAGCATCTCGTCGTAGCTGATTCGTCTGGTGCGTCTGGCCTCGGGCACGATCCTGGGGTCGGTCGTGTAGATGCCGTCCACGTCGGTGTAGATTTCGCAGACCTCGGCCCCAAGCACCGCCGCCAGCGCGACTGCCGTGGTATCGCTTCCGCCGCGTCCCAGCGTGGTGATGTTCAACGACTGGTCGACGCCCTGGAACCCGGCCGCTATGACGATATTGCCGGACTGAAGCGCCTCGCGCATCCGCTCGGTCGAGATCGTTCGGATTCTGGCCTTCGTGTGCGAGCTGTCGGTCACAATGCCGATCTGGGCACCGGTCAAGCTAATCGCCTTGTGCCCGAGCGAGTCGATCGCCATCGCCATCAGCGCCACGCTAACCTGCTCGCCGGTCGACAGGAGCATATCCATCTCGCGTGCCGGCGGCCGGTCGGTTATCTCTCCGGCAAGTTTGACCAGCATATCGGTGTTCTTGCCCATGGCCGAGACGACCATCACCACCTGATTGCCTTCCTTTTGGGCACGAACCGCCTTTCGCGCCGCCGCGAGGATTTTTTGACTATCGGCCACACTGGTGCCGCCGAATTCTTGGACGCTGATGGACATGGTAGTGGGTAGTCGTAGGCTGGGTCGGGACCGGTTATGTTTTTTGTTCTCCGTTTCT
>DAOWNK010000105.1 GCA_030642635.1 Pirellulales bacterium | reverse complement strand
CGGCGCGACCAACGGTCGCGGCTTTATAATGTAATGACATCCATTTTGGCGTTTCTTCGTTTATTTTTATTTTTGTGGGAAAACCAAAAATTTCTCAGACCGATCCAGTTTTTCAGCAGTGCATCTCGCCGTCTTGCGGGGCGACGTACGGCATCGACGAGGTACGAGTAGCCTGCAGCAAGTGCGGCGAGTTGCTCGACGTGGTGTACGACTGGGACAGTTTGCGCGTGCCGAACTCCTTGAAAACGTTCGAGGAAAAATGGTCCAGACGCGACGACCCTTACTGTGTAAGCGGCGTGTGGCGGTTCCACGAACTGCTGCCCTTCGTGCCGATCCGGCAGTGCGTAACTATCGGCGAGGGCCAAACACTGCTGCTGCCGGCCGACGGCGTGGCGGAGTATACCGGACTGAAGCCGGGGCGGCTGTACTTGCAATACGAGGGGCTGAACCCGTCGGGCAGCTTCAAGGATAACGGCATGTCGGCCGCTTTCACCCACGCGCGGTTCGTCGGCGCCACGCGAGCCGCGTGCGCATCGACCGGCAACACCAGCGCGTCGCTGGCGCTTTACTGTTCGGTCACCAAACTGATGAAGGCGCTGATATTCATCGGCTCGGGAAAAATCTCGTACGGCAAACTTTCCCAAGCACTTGACTTCGGCGCGCTGACCGTACAAATAAACGGCGACTTCGACGACGCTATGGCTAGGGTGAAACAGGTCAGCCAGGAACTGGGTATCTACCTGGTCAACAGCGTGAATCCCTTCCGGCTGGAGGGACAAAAGACGATCATGTACCGGGTGCTGGAGGCGTTGCGCTGGGAAGTGCCAGACTGGATCGTCGTGCCGGGCGGCAACCTGGGTAACTCCAGTGCGTTTGGCAAGGCGTTTTACGAACTGAAACAACTCGCCCTGATAGATCGGATGCCCAGGCTGGCGGTAATCAACTCAACCGGCGCCGATACGCTCTACGAACTGGTCGAACGGCGCGGCTTCCGTTGGAACCACGGCTCGCCGGAACTGGATAGGGCTATCCTATACTACGACGAAATGGACGCCGCCGGCCGACGGGCAGATACCATAGCCAGCGCCATCGAGATCAACCGGCCGGTCAATCTGAACAAGTGCATTCGTGCATTGGAGTGGTGCGACGGCGTGGTCCGCAAGGTGACCGACGAGCAGATCATGGACGCAAAAGCCAAGGTCGGCGCCGGCGGGTTGGGCTGCGAACCGGCCAGCGCGGCCAGTGTGGCGGGCACTAAGCTACTTGTCGCCGAAGGAACAATCGAGCCGGACCAACGGGTAGTTTGCATACTCACCGGCCACCAACTAAAGGATCCGACCGCCACGGTTGCATATCACACGACCGATCAGGACCAGTTCAACAAGGTGCTGGGCAGTCGCGGAGTACGTCGTGCGGCGTTCGCCAATCGGGCAGTCGCCGTGCCGAACAACATGGACGAAATCATCAAGGCGATAAGGTTGTATGGTTAGAGATTGGGGGCCAGAGGTCAGGGGCCAGAACAATTTTCCCTAACCCCTGGTCCCTAACCCCTGGTCCCTAACCCCTGGTCCCTAACCCCTGGTCCCTAACCCCTGGCCCCTGACCCCTGACCCCTAAAAACATCATGACACCAACTCGCATTGCAATTCACGGCGCCGCAGGGCGGATGGGCAAACGGCTGGTTGCCCTGGCCGCAGCCGACGACGAGCTTGACGTCGTCGCTGCACTGGATTCGCCCGATCATCCGCAACTCGGCGAGGATGCCGGCACCGTTGCCGGCCTCGGGCGGCTCGGCGTGCCGCTGCGGTCGAGTCTGGAGGCCGAGGCCGATGTTCTCGTCGATTTCTCGCTGCCCGAGGCGGCCGAGGTAATCGTCGAGACCTGCCGACAGAGAAAAATCCCGCTGGTTGTCGCCACAACCGGTTTAAGCGACGACCAAATCAAAAAGCTGCGTGTGGCGGCCAAGGAAATTCCCTTGCTTTGGGCGCCAAACATGAGCCTGGCGGTGAACCTGGCGATGAGGCTATCAAAACTCGCCGCCGAGGCGCTAAAGGACAAGGACGCCGACGTTGAAATCATCGAGCGGCATCATCGCTTCAAGGAGGATGCACCAAGCGGGACGGCGCTTAAGTTCGGCCGGATCATCGCCGATGTGATGGGCCAGACCGAGCATCGTCACGGCCGCGAAGGACGACCGGGCAAACGCCCGCATAACGAAATCGGCTACCACGCCGTCCGTGTAGGCGACAACCCCGGCGAGCACACAATCGTCTTCGCTATGCCCGGCGAGATGATCGAGATTACCGTCCGCGCGACCAATCGCGACTGCTATGCGGCCGGCGCATTGGCAGCGGCGAAGTTCCTTGTCGGGAAGAAGCCGGGATTATACGGGATGGACGACGTACTGTTTTGACGGTGTGCGCGAAACGCACCAAAGCAATCCCGTTTAGCCGGCGCGCTTGCACGCCGTGTGGAGCAAGCAAAGCGTTATCCGGAAAGACCACACGGCGTGCAAGCACGCCGGCTAAACAAGTTACCATTTCCTCGCCTTTTCGATCTTTGCCCAACTGTCGCGAAGTGCCACGGTGCGATTGAAGACGAGTTTTTCGGCGGAGGAATCCGGATCGACGCAAAAGTAACCCTGCCGCTCGAACTGATATCGGCTTCCCGGTTCCGCACCAGCCAGGCTCGGTTCCACGCGGCAGCCGGTCAGTGTATCGAGCGAGTTCGGGTTCAAATTAGACTTGAAGTCCAGCCCTTCTTCCGCCTCGTCGGGATTCTCCTTTATAAACAGGTGATCGTACAACCGCACCTCGGCTTCTACTGCGGCAGCGGCGGAGACCCAATGGATCGTGCCCTTTACCTTCCGGCCGTCGGGCGAATCGCCGCCGCGGGTGGCCGGATCGTACGTGCAATGCAGCTCGATCAGCTCGCCGTGTTCGTCTTTCACTGCATCGACGCACGTGATGTAGTATCCATATCTCAGCCGCACCTCGCGGCCGGGCGCCAAACGGAAGAATTTTTTCGGCGGGTTCTCGCGGAAATCCTCGCGCTCGATGTACAGCACGCGAGAGAACGGCGCCTTTCGCGTGCCGGCGCTTGGGTCTTCCGGGTTGTTTATCGCATCCAACTCTTCCACAAGGTCTTCCGGGTAGTTGTCGATTACCACCTTCAGCGGCCTGAGCACGGCCATCACGCGCGGCGAGCGTTTGTTCAGGTCTTCGCGGACGCAATGTTCCAGCAGCGCGATGTCGATTACACCGTCGAACTTGGCCACCCCGATGCGTGCACAGAAATTACGGATCGACTCTGGTGTGTAGCCGCGCCTGCGCAGGCCGCAGACGGTTGGCATTCGCGGATCGTCCCAGCCTGACACATGGCCTTCCTCGACCAACTCCAGCAGCTTCCGCTTGCTCATCACCGTGTACGTGAGATTGAGCCGTGCGAACTCGATCTGCTGTGGATGGTAGATATCCAGCGCGTCGAGGCACCAGTCGTACAACGGGCGATGGTTCTCGAACTCCAGCGTGCAAATGGAATGTGTGATCCGCTCGATGGAGTCCGACTGGCCGTGTGTGAAGTCGTACATGGGATAGATGCACCACTTATCTCCGGTTCTGTGGTGCGTTGCCCGAAGTATGCGGTACATTACCGGGTCGCGCATGTTCAGGTTCGGCGAAGCCATGTCGATCTTTGCGCGGAGCACTTTGGAGCCGTCCGAGAACTTTCCGTCACGCATCTGCTCGAACAGTTTCAGGTTCTCTTCGATCGGGCGGTCTCGATACGGGCTGTTTCGGCCCGGCTCTGTTAAGGTGCCGCGATACTGGCGGATTTGCTCGGCGCTTAAGTCACAGACATATGCCTTGCCGGACTCGATCAATTGCACCGCCCAGCGGTAGAGCTGGTCGAAATAATCCGAGGCGTAAAACAGCCGGTCTTCCCAATCGAAACCGAGCCACCGCACGTCCTCTGTGATCGCCTTGACGTACTCCGCCTCTTCCTTGGTCGGGTTGGTGTCGTCGAATCGCAGGTTGCACAGCCCGCCGGGGTGCTCGGCGGCCAGGCCGAAGTTCAGGCAGATGGACTTGGCATGGCCGATGTGCAGGTATCCGTTCGGCTCCGGCGGGAAGCGTGTGTGCACCCGGCCGTCGTATTTGCCGGTCTTAATATCCTCGGCGATAATGGCCTGGATAAAGTTAAGCGTTTTCATTGTTGCGGATATTGTTGCCGGTGGAACGGAACGATGCAAGTGCTGATTTTGACGGATTTGACGAATATAGCCCGTCGCAATAATATGCAACGTGGGTTGTAGAGGGCAATAAGCTACACTTTCCCATGAACTCGGCACGTTTCCGAACCATGTTAAAGGAGAAATGAACATGTTTGAAATTCTCGACAAAAGCTACGACAATGTTATTGCACTGAAGGTGCACGGCAAGCTGGTGCATGCCGACTATCAGAAAATCATTCCGATGATGGAAGACATCATCAAGGAGCACGGCGGTCTTCGCTGCTGCTTCGAGATGTGCGATTTCCACGGCGGCACGCCCCGCGCTATGTGGGACGATTTTAAGTTCGGCGTTACGCACAGCAAGAACATCGAACGCTGCGCCGTTGTCGGCAACAAGCATTCGCACGAGTGGATGGCGAAGCTCGGCAGTGTGGTTTTCCACAAGGCCGCAATGAAATACTTCGATGTCTCCGAGTCGGACGAGGCCTGGCAGTGGGTCACCGAAGGCGTACCATGCTGCTCGGAAGCTGCTTGTTGCATGTCGTAGCAAAACCATAGCCGCTTGCGGCTTCGCATTCGTTGCGAAGCCGCAAGCGGGCGTCAAAGTTCCTTAATCCTCAGATTGCGGAACTCGACCTCGTCGCCGTGGCCCATCAGTCCGATGTGGCCCTTTTTGTTGTTCATGCCGGGATGTGGCTGAGCGTGAAGCGGCTTTTCGATCTTGCTCAGATCGGCATCGACGATTACCACTCCGTTTAGCGTTACCTTGATATGGCTCCCGTCGGCAGTGATCTCTTCGGTATTCCACTGGCCGGTCGGCTTCAGGTGCCCGCGCTTGGCCGGCACCAGCCCATAAATCGAGCCGTGGTATTGCCATTCCTTGAGATTTTTCCACTTCGGATGGTCGTCGTCGAGAATTTGAATTTCCATCCCGTCTAGGTGTGGAGCGCCATTCGCCGGTATTCTGATACCGATGCCGTTGTTTCCACCCGGCGGCAGCTTGAACTCGAAACGGAAGATGAAGTCGGCATACTCCTTCTCGGTGTAGATGGTTGCAACAGGCTTCTTGCGGCAGATCAGCTTGCCGTCTTTGACCGTGTAGCCTTCGACCTTGCCGATCCAGCCGTCGAGGTTATTACCATTGAAGATGCTTTTGAAGCCCTCCTCGACCTCATCCGCCGTGGCGACGTTTGCGGAAAACAGTAAATTCACGCTGAGCAACAAAGCAGTAACAAAGCAAATAAAACGCATGGGGTAACTCCTTGGGGTGTGAGTGACGGTATTGTTATTCATCTCTACGCTCCAGCTTCCGCAGCTCTGCGGTCGTCTTCATTGAGCAGAACTTCGGGCCGCACATACTGCAATACGGCAATCGCTTGTACTCCGACTCCGGCAAGGTCTCGTCGTGCATCCCTCGGGCAGTCTCCGGATCAAGCGACAGCCGGAACTGCTCGGTCCAATCGAACTCGAATCTGGCCTTGCTCAGTGCGTCGTCGCGCTCTCGGGCGCCGGGCCTGTGACGGGCAACGTCGGCCGCGTGGGCGGCAATTTTGTACGCAATCACGCCCTCGCGCACGTCGTCCGAGTTCGGCAGCCCAAGGTGCTCCTTTGGTGTAACGTAGCAGAGCATCGCCGCGCCGTACCAGGCGGCCATCGCGGCGCCGATCGCACTGGTGATGTGATCGTAGCCGGGCGCCACGTCGGTCACGATCGGGCCGAGTACGTAGAACGGCGCGGCACGGCACAATTCCATCTGCCGACGGACGTTCATTTCGATCTGGTCCATCGGCACATGGCCCGGCCCCTCGACCATCACCTGGCAGTGTCGTTGCTGCGCCCTGGCGGTCAGCTCGCCCATCACGCTCAGTTCGGCAAACTGGGCCTCGTCGCTGGCGTCTGCCAGACAGCCGGGCCTAAGGCCGTCGCCCAGACTCCAGGTAACGTCGTACCGGTGCATAATCTCGCACAATTCGTCGAAGTGGGTGTAGAACGGGTTCTCCGCGCCATGGGCCGCCATCCACTTGGCCACCAGTGCACCGCCGCGAGAGACGATGCCCGTAAGTCGCCGCTCGGTAAGCGGCAGGTGTTCACGAAGCAACGCACAGTGGATCGTCATGTAGTCCACGCCCTGTTGGGCCTGCATTTCCACGACATCCAAAAAATCCTGCGGCCGCATGTCGGCGATCTCGTCGAGTTGCTCGGCCACCTGGTAGATCGGCACCGTGCCGACCGGCACTTTGGCGGCCTCGATGATCCGCTGCCGCACGGCGTCGATCTCATCGCCGGTCGATAGGTCCATAACCGTATCGGCCCCGTATCGGACGGCCAGCGTGAGCTTTTCCAGCTCGCACTGGGTATTGCTCGAAACGGCCGACTTGCCGATGTTGGCGTTGATCTTCGTCCGGGCGGCAGTGCCGATGCCGACCGGCTCCAGTCCATGCTCCAGGTGTGTCTTGTTGGCCGGTATGACCATCCGCCCGGCGGCCACTTCACTGCGCACCAACTCCGGCTCGAGCCGTTCGCACTCGGCGACTGCCTCCATCTCCGGCGTGATATTACCACTTCTGGCTTGTTCGATTTGGGTCATACATAATTGCCGCTTGCGGCTTAACAGTGAAAGATGAATAGATAAGTATATGCAAAACTCCGTCGTTGGGCAAACCTTGCATTTGCCGCTTGCGGCTTAGCAATACACCAACACAAATGGCTGCTAAGCCGCAAGCGGCTGATTTTTGTGATCCCTGGACAACCGCTTTGCCCATATTGCCCATTTTGCCGAGCCGTTAAACCCGCCCCAGTGCTCAAGATCTGCGCAATCCGAACCGATAATTCCCATTAAGCGGACTATTGTCGTCACGCGGTATGCGCGTTGCACGAAATCTTACCGGAAATGGAGTTTCGGATATGGACCAATACCAAGACGACTTGGGTGAGAGAACTAAGGAATTCTCCGGCGCAGAGTCGCAGCCGAGAGTGATTGCCAAAATTCCCGACTTGAACGCAAGAGGAACCGAGCGTGGTTCTCGGGGCAAATCCGTCAAGTCCGACGGGCGGTTGCTCAGCCAGGGCTTTTCGACCAAGCTGCTGATCGGCGGCGGCGCGTTGCTGGTGCTCGTGGCGATAGTTCCGTTGATTATAGGCGGCCGCTCGGGGCCGAAAGGCGGCCAGCCGCCGGCGCCGAATGCCGAGCCGGCGCCGATTTACCAGGGCGGTATAATGACCGAAACGCAGGTAACGCTCGACAGCGCACCGGTCATTCAGCAGGCGCCGCCGGAGTTGAACTTCCAGAGAGAAATACCGACCGGCCCGGCGTTTACCGCTACGGTTCCTCAAACTCCAATACCCAACGTCCAGGGTCCGGTGGCCGGTGGAGAGATCCGTTACGAGGCAAGCCGGCCGTTGCCCGGCTACCGGCGCGAGTGCCTGCCGCCGCAAACCGAACGAAACCGACCGCCGCAAACCAATCAGAACCAGCCGCCGCGAACCGACCAGGGCCGACCCCAGGCAAAGTCGAACCAGCGGATGAAACTGGGGCGTCACACCCCGGGCAGCCCGGCCAGGCCGGGTGTTGCACGGCTGACGGGCGTCATCGTAAACCACCAACTCAGGACGACTAATGACCGCAATCGATCAAGCATTTATTAGAGCCTACACCGACACTAAGGGCTGCACCGAAACCGAGGTCTGCACCGAAACCGACGACGGGCAGTTTCGGCCGATGCTACAGGTCGACCAGTTTACATGGCCGAGCGTTTCTCGGCGTCTAGGCCGGGTGGTCGGCGGCGAACTGGACCGCTTGGCCGATGCCTTGGCGGAGCTTGCCGCGGAGGGTCAAAAGGTCTTGACGATCACCGGTTGCCGACGTGGCGAAGGGGCGACCACCATGTTGTTGTGTGCCGGCAAACGCTTAGCCGAGAGGCAGCTTAACGTCGTGCTGCTCGATGCCGACCCGGCCAACCCGCAACTTGCCCGACGGCTGGGTATTCAGCCGGAGTACGGTTGGGAAGACGTATTGGCCGGCCGGATGCCGCTTGCAGAGGTGGTTGTCGAATCGGTCGCCGACCATATGGCAGTGCTGCCGGCATGTGACAATCGTGTCGCGGACGACCGGTTGCAGGTAGATAAAACCAGCATGGCCGAGAACATCGACGTGCTGGCCGGGCATTACGACCTGGTGCTGGTCGACGTCGGACCGCTGGACGGTCGCCCCGGCGGCAGTGAGGCGCCGTGCGGCCGGCTTGACGCCGTCGTGCTGGTGCGCGACGTGCGTACAACGACCAGTGACCGGCTCGCCGAAGCGTTGCACGATATCTCAGCGGCCGGCTTGGTTCAGGCGGGAGTGGTTCAAAACTTCGCTCGTGCGGCATAAAAAACAATGTACGAATCCTACTGGCGACTAACGCAAAAACCGTTCGAGAACTGCGCCGACGAGCGGTTTTACTTTCCAGGCGAGTCGCACCAGGCGGCGCTGCTGAAGTTGCGATACGCAGTGGAGAATCGGCGCGGCGCGGCGCTGCTTACAGGTGTCGCCGGGTCGGGCAAGACGCTGATTGCCCGGATGCTGCGCAGTTCGCTCGGTGATGGGTTCAGTCCGTTCGTCCACGTTGTCTTTCCACAGATGCCGTCCGATCAGTTGCTCTGGTATATGGCCGAGGAATTGGACGGTTTGGGCTGCACGTCGGAAAGTTCGAGCGTGCAACAAAGCGTCCGGCGGATCGAGCACTTCCTGGCCGAGAACGGCAAACAAGGCCGACATGCCGTGGTTGTGGTGGACGAGGCACATCTGATCGACGACGCCGACACGCTGGAGTCGCTGCGGCTGCTTATGAATTTCCAGCCCTCCGGCACGCCGGGCATGACGCTGATCCTGGTCGGCCAGACCTCACTGCTGCCCGTCCTGGAACGAACCCCGCAGTTGGACGAGCGGTTCGCCGTAAAGTGCCTCATCCGCACGTTCACCGAGCAGGAGACGGCCGATTACGTCTCGCACCGGCTGAAAACGGCCGGCGCGGTTCGGACGATCTTCGAGCTGGAGGCCATGCCCACACTGCACGCCCTGACGCAAGGCGTCGCACGGCGCATCAATCGGTTGTGCGACCTGGCGCTGCTGATCGGTTTCGCCGACCAGCGCGACACCATCGGCGCCGAGCAACTCGAGGCGGTCTCAAATGAATTGGTCGCCGTGGCGCCGGAGTAGGGGATCGGGCTCCTCGTTTAGCCGCTGGACTTGTCCAGCGCGTCGTCGGACGCCTTTCCCACCTTTTTCTTCTTGCGAAGTTCTTCTTGCTTTTTGCGCAGCTCGTCAGTGCCTTTTCGCCAGTATTCCAACTCTTCGTCGATTGTCATATCCTTTATTTGTTCGTAGACGATTTCAGCACCGCGACGCTTCATAGCCACGCAGTCAAATTTCTTTTTCTTCATCATAATCAATGACCTCCAGCGGAGAGTAGATGGCGATCGCAGGATAACCATTCAACATATTAACGGCATTGTACAACGGAATCTTGTCGAAGTGCACAAT
>DAOWNK010000218.1 GCA_030642635.1 Pirellulales bacterium | reverse complement strand
CTGTTCGGGAGATTCCCAACAACATTTCGAACTTACCATCCTTGGCTCCTCCATTGTGCGGCTTGTTTTGAAACCGCAGCATGATGGAAGAGCCTTTTTTAGTGTATACCAATTATCGCTGTTTTTTCAGAAAGTGCAGTCTTGTTCTTACCCCCGGTTATCTCGATGCCTTCCAGAGAAGCGCCGTCTTTGAGTATTGTCGACTGCTTAGAAGTCAACCGGCAGTGCATTACCCACCACTCCTTCCAACGGACCTTGCCCATCGAAACCCTGACTAATTGGTTGTCGCCACCGCGCAGCAAGACGGTAATTCCGACCGGCGGGGTGGTCTTGTCTCGGCCGAATATGTTGTTTCCGTAGAGCCACAAGTTTACACAGTCGAAGGGCGGAGAGAGCAGCATCGGCTTTGGAGGACGGATTGTGATCGCAGGATTCTCACCGTCGCCGCAATAGACGAGCCGGCCGACGTGCTTGCCCCAAAGCTGTTGCCCGCGCGACGGTGTGAACTGCGCCACGGCGTCGCGACACTCGACCGTCCAACCGTCGAGATTCTCGAAGTCAACCAACGGCGGCCGCGTGTCCTCGGTCCGGTTCGCCCAGACCATTTCATAGGGTCGCTTGCCAACCGTTTCCTCGGCGGTTGCAATTGTGCACAAGAACAATACCGTACACGAGACCGATATTGCCGAAACCGTTTGGAGAATTTTCGAGCCTGACATTTTCTTGCCTCCGGTTGTAAATATGTGAGGGTGTCCGGGAATTATCCACTGCAAAGCCGCGACCATTGGTCGCGGTTGTTCGGGTTATCGACTCGCTGTCGGGTGATCCGCGACCAATGGTCGCGGCTTTGCAGCAAAGGTCTTTGTGGTTGGCGGGTTATTAACGGCGGATCGTTGGCGAGCTATTAAAGATGATTATATACTATCAGAAATCAAATGCAATGGCAAGGACTTGCAGAGTTTGACAAGCCAGATTTGTTCTGCTAGAGTAAATGATTGGTTCACGACAATTTTTCTTGCAAAGGAGCCGGTGATGAACAAGCGATCTAACATGGTTGGCGGAAAGGTTTTAGCAATATCACTGTTTGTCTGTGCCGGTTGGTTTGCCGGAACACGTGCGTTTGCCGTCGACTGGCCGCAGTGGCGGTACGACGCGGGTCGGACGGCCGCCTCGCCCGAGCAGCTTCCTGCCGAACTGCATCTTCAATGGGTCCGCCGGCTGCCGACGCCACGGCCGGCGTGGCCGAAGTATCCCCGGCTTTGCTTCGACACATCGTACGAGCCGGTGGTGATGGGCAAGACAATGTTTGTGCCTTCGATGGTTACCGACAGCCTCGCGGCGGTAGATACCGCCACCGGCGCCCAGCGGTGGAAGTTCTACACGGACGGTCCGGTGCGGTTTGCACCGGTGGCCTCGAAAGGCAAGGTCTATTTCGTCTCGGATGACGGTTACCTTTATTGCCTTAATGCCGCCGACGGGAAATTGACATGGAAGTTCCGCGGGCTGCCGGCCGACTGCAAGGACCGCAAGGTGCTGGGAAACGATCGGCTGATTTCACTTTATCCTGCTCGCGGCGGGCCGGTGACGGCCGACGGGAAAATCTATTTCGCCGCCGGCATCTGGCCGTTTGAAGGCGTTTATGTTTACGCACTCGATGCGGAAACCGGCAAACCGGTTTGGTCAAACAAGGACACAGGCTACCTGAAGGATGGGCTTATCGACCACGGCGCACGGCGAGAGGGAGGGCTTTCGCCACAGGGGTATCTTGCCGTGTTGGGCGAAAAACTGGTCGTTCCCAGCGGAAGGGCTTTGCCGGGCTTTTTCGACCGACGCTCCGGCCGGATGGACCCCTACACATCAGGCTGGGGTGGGCGAGTGGCGCTTGCCAAGGGCAGTTGGTACGTTTGTGGCACAGGGAAATACTTCTTTCAAAGTGGCGACCTGTACGGCCTGATGCCCTCTGACGCCTCCACCAAAGAGTTGAATCGGCCCGAGGAATTGGTAAGCTTCGAGGATTTTGCCAAACGAGCAAATGTCTCGTTGCAAACGGTGCAGCGATGGGCAAAGGCCGGAAACGTTCCAACGGTGGAGCGAGACGGCAAGCGTTTAGTCCGCTGCCATAAGCCGGCCACGCTAACCCATTTGTCGTGGTGGACTGGCAGCTCGCCCCGTAGCGGGGAAAAACACGCCTTGCGTGCACATCCTCGGCTGCAAATCGACCCGGCCAATGCCAAAGAGCTTGGCGAGTTCCGCGAGCCGGTCCTTACTAAGGAGGCAGTCTACTATTCTTGCCCGGTCAACAAGCAGCAAGGTTATCGGCCGGCGGGTGTCGGCTACGATGCGATTGTGGCCCGGGACCTTACCAATTCCAAATGGGGTGTAACTTGTACGAGTGGATGGGGCGAGCCGATGCAATTCGTCCAGTGGAAAACCATGGCGTTCAATCGAATCTGGAGCCTTGAGTCCCAACTGAAGGTGCACATCAAGGCAGGCTCGCGGCTTTACGGCGGCACTAACGGTGTGGTAGCAGCCGTCGACATCCCAGAGCAAGGCGGCTCGCCGAAAGTTTCATGGCAGGCCGACATCGAGGGTACCCCTTCGAGAATGCTGGCCGCCGACGGCAAGCTGTTTGTCGTTACGCGCGAGGGCAGTATCTATGCCTTCGGGCCAAAGAAAATCAGGCCGAATATCCACGCGACGGCCGAACAAAAACCCGCTCCCGCCGTAGCCGATCAATGGGCACAAGTGGCCGACAATATCCTAAAGGCAACGGACGTGAAGGAGGGATATTGTCTTATGCTCGGTGTGGGTTCCGGCCGGCTGGCGGCGGAACTGGCCACCCGATCGAAACTGCACGTGATTGCCGTCGATCCGGACGCGGCCGTGGTGCAAAAGCTCCGCAGTGAGTTCGACAAAGCCGGCCTGTACGGCAGGCGAATCGTCGTGCATCAAGGCGCCACGCTTTCGTACCAGTTCCCACCATATATCGCCAGCCTGATCGTTTCGGAAAACCCGGCTGCGGCCGGATTGGACTCCGGCGAGGAACTTGCCAAACGGGTCTTTCGCTCCCTGCGCCCTTACGGCGGGGTGGCCTGTCTGCCGGTGCCGGCCGACAGGCAAGAGGCGTTTGCCGGTTCGGTCAAGGCGGCCGGGTTGACGGGCGCTGAGGTAAGCCGGGCCGGTGAGTTTGCGTTACTTCGGCGTGCAGGCGCCCTGGCCGGCTCGGCCGACTGGACCCACGAAAACGGCGACGCCGGCAACAGCCTTGTCTCTCGCGACAAACTGGTCAAACCGCCGTTCGGCGTGCTCTGGTTCGGCGGGGCGGTCGATATGCTCTTTCCAGCGTGGGACTACACGCATTTCTGTGCGCCTACGCCGCTGGTTGTCGGCGGACGGATGTTCTTCCAGGTCTTCCCGAAGCTGCACGCGGTGGATATCTACACCGGCCGCCGACTCTGGACCAGCGCGCTGCCGGAAACCGATCTGGATACGCATCGCCGTCGTTTCAAGTATGTTGCCGGTGCAGACAGCGTCTACGTGCTTTCGGGCGGGACCTGTTTTCGCATCGACGCCGCCACCGGTTCGACGCTATCTAAAATTCCCAGTCCCGTCGAGGGAGCTGCTTGGCGAGATGTCCGAATCTGGAACGATTGCCTGATCGGTGCAGCGGGAAAGGTTCTGTTTTGCGTGGATCGCAAAACCGGAGACACCAGATGGAAGTATCAAGCCGGTGGGCAACTGGTCGATTTCGCCGTTGGCAGCGGAAAAGTCTTCTGTGCGGACGCCTTGCTGCCCGACCGTAAAGGTAAAGTGACCGAGCCCAAAGGCTCGCTTGTGGCGCTGGACGCCTCCAGCGGCAAACAACTCTGGCAGGTGGCCATGAAAGTACAAGACCCAAAACGACACCCATTGTGGTTGGGCTATTCAGAAGCCAACGATATCCTGCTTGCAGTCTACAAGACCGTCAGTGCATACGCCGGAAAGGACGGCTCGTTGCTGTGGGACAAGGCGATTAAGGGCAGCTACTTCAATTGGCCCTACATGGCTCGACCTGGCATGGGCGGGCCCATGCTTCATTGCGACCGGCTGATTACGCAACTCGGGGAAATGTATGACCCCCGCACCGGTTCCCAATTGCCGGGCCGATTCTGGGGAGGAAACCCGAACAACGTCACCCGAGGCTGTAACCGCGCAATCGCGGGCGAACACATGGCTCTAATCCGCGACGCACATGTCTCCTACTTCGACTTCTCGACCTGTCGCCAGACGTATCTCCGCGGCGTCCGCTCCGGATGTACTAACAGCCTGATCGCGGCCGACGGGCTGTTGAACCTCCCTAACTTCGCCCACGGCTGTTCGTGCAACTACCCGGTTTTTGCATCTTTAGCCCTGGTGCCCACGACTCAACTTGACGACTAAATTTGACAATAAACCTTCTGGTGCTACGGCAGGTACTCAATCTGTTCCGAGTTGAGTAACTCTAAGAACTCTTTGAAGTCGGTCGGTAGTCGGATCGTAGCCATAGTTGACCGTTCGGAGGAACTCCACCGCAGCGAGCCGTTCCTGCGGCGTCTTGGAAAGCCAAAATGCCAGATCGTCCGGCTCGTCGGTCAGCGAAGCCACAGAAAGGGCCGTTTTGTCCATTTTGGACGAGCACAAGAGATCACTCATAACATAAAAAATTATCCGTCGCGGGGGTCCGTCCGCGACGGGTTGAGTGGAATCGGCGAAATGGATTTATACGCTTGCGTCTAAACAAGCTCTTTTTTCGCACCGATCAACGTCCGCAGTCGCTCGGCCAGCAATGCGGCGTCGAATGGTTTCTTAAACGTTTCGTTGATACTCGATCGATCGAAGCTGGTGGAACTGCCGTCGTCGGGCAACAGCGCGATGAGAATAGTCTCTGTAAACTCGCTGTTTCGGCGAAGATTCTGACAGATCTGCAACGCTTCGGTGCGTCCGATCGAGAAATCGCAAATAATGCAATCCGGATGGAAACTCTCGGCTTGTATTCCGGCATCGAAACCGCTGGCCGCAACCGCCACCTTGAACGAGCGTTCTATGGGCAGTTCACGCTTGAGGTTTTCGATCAAGACCTGGTCTTGGGCGACTATGAGGATTTTGGCCATGGCCTCATCTTCAAGATCACCCAAAGGCATACCGTGCTCTTTGAGGAATCTGATCAAATATTCCCTGGGAATACGGCGGTCTTGCGATCCGGGGATTCGATACCCCTTCAGCCGGCCCGAGTCAAACCATTTGCTTACGGTGCGCGGGGCCACCTTACAGAATTTGGCGACCTGACCAGTTGTGAAGACCTTCATCCCAGGCTCTCCACTATTGTTCACATTGGTTCTGGTTATGTTTCGGAGGAACGCCAAAAACGTCGCGCGTCGCCCGAACCTTTATTACCCCTCGTCCGCCGAACCCGCGATCAGCAGGTTCGCTTCGTCAAGCCGGTACGTAGCCCGCCCTACAGGTCAGCTGGACTCTGGG
>DAOWNK010000209.1 GCA_030642635.1 Pirellulales bacterium | reverse complement strand
GCTCAACCCCTCGAAAAGTGCGGACTTCGCACTTAAAAACGGAAGAGCCACATTTTGGGAGCGAAAGAAGGAGATCACGGGTTCCTGTTCGAGCACGTTCGCCAGGCCGAGAAACGCGGCGGTTGGGAAAGCTAATCGGCGGTCCCGAGAGGAAATCTATCTCCAAGGACACGAATGGTGAAAACACGACTCTTGCCGAGCCGTTCATGACTGCCAGCGGGAATTGCTGCTATTTTGCCTGTTTTCATATGACTAAAGTGTTACAAATTTTCATATTCAGAACCCGCTTTCCACCGACTCGCTGCCGTACAGCGGCATGTAGCGGTAGTAAACCTCAAGGGTCATAACGGCCATGGCGGTGCAGTAAAGTCGCCCGCCGCGCCGGGAGCCGAAATCGCGGTTAAAGTACCAGCTTCCCGATTCGTGGCCCTTGGCGGCTTGCGTGTCGATCAAGTGGTTGCGCATCTTGGCGTTCCACCGTTTCCACAATTGGTCGCCCCAGTGGTGCATTACCTGGGTGGCGTAGTAATTGTAGTAGATGTTTTCCTGTGAAGGTCCCAAGTTGCTCAGATAGACCACGCCGCGTTGCAGGGCCGGGTGATTGCGTCGCCAGCCGGTGTACATGCGACAGAGCAGTCCGACGGCCGTGGTCGTTTTGCGCGGCTGGGGGCCCATATATCCGTACTGCGACCCGTCGTCGTACTGCACGCCGTCGAGGAACCGTCGGACCTGGAAGATCGTCGGCGACGGTACGCTCAGCCCGGCCATCTGCCCGCTCTTCAGCCCCATCAGTTGCCAGCCGGTCACCGTGGTATCGCCCGGCTCGCCGGGCATGTATCGCCAGCCGCCGCCCCTGACATCCTGGGCGTATACGATAAAGTCGATAGCACCTTGCGCAAAGTCTTTCAGCCCCGGATCGTCGGTCATGGCGTATGCCTCGCACAGCGCGATCGTGGCCAGTCCGTGGCCGTACATGGTCCCTTCCCGCAAATCGGTGCCGTTGGTGGTCAGCCGTGCTCGTTTGCTCAGGTAGTAGAGTCCCCGCCGAACGTTGTCCTGATAATCGCCTTCGATATGCGTTTGTCCGGCACCCAGAAACGGCAACAATGCCATGGCCGTAGCAGCGGTGGTGCTAGGCTCTGTGCCGGGGTTCCGACACTGTCCGCGGCAGATACTTTTGTTGTGGTTGAAGTTCCAGCTTCCGTCGTCGAGTTGATGTGCCGCGATCCATCGGAGTCCTCGCCGCACCGCCCGTTCACTTTGCCGGGTTCCACCGCCGCTGCGGAGAAGGCTCTCCCGTTTGGCGGGATTACGTCCTTTCAGACCGCCACGGGTAACCACGCCGGTGAACGTCAGCAAATTGGTCAGTTCGGCCTGCTTCAACCCGAACGCCGTTCTGCGCGGATTATCGTCCGGGCCGGCGACCTTAGGCACGTCGAACCGTTCGTCCAACTCCGGTGGGTCGCCGTTTATATGGCCCAGTTCCAGCGAGACCGTCTCTGGCAGTTCATCGTCGAAAACCGAGTCCAACGACACCGGCATGTTGAACCCGGCCAGCAGATCGCCGTACTGCTGTTGGCTCAGCGACGTATCGATCCAGAACCCCAATATCATAAGCAGGCAAAAGTGGAACAGAAAACTGACCATACAGCTTGACGGGGTCCACCGCGGCCACCATCGGCCGTCCCTGGCAGTGTCCACCTTGATGTGCGGCAGACGCAATTCGTCGGATGCCTTGGGCGGCGGCGGAAGCTCCAAAACCCGGTTGGACTTCACACCCTCGGTGCCCGACGTGTCTAAAACACCCACCGGCCGGACCGCCGCCATGGCGATATCCGCTGATTCGGACTGTGAGAGGGTTTCAGACACGTGTGCCGGCTCCTGCGGGTAAGGGAGCAAATCAGACAAGTTTTAAGCTTCTCTATTATAACCCGCAGGGAAGAGAAATGGAAAAGCGAAACTACTCCTTAAAATCTTCCTCGATGCTTTCCTTTCCGTAGATCGGCATGTGTCGATAGTAGACCTCCAGCACCATGGTGGCCATCGAGGTGCAGTAGAGTCGTCCGCCGTGTTTTTCGCAGAGCGCCGGCTTTTGGGGGTTACCCATGAACCAACTCCCCGTTTCGTGGCCGTTTTTTGACTGAGAGTTGACCAACTGGTCGCGCATAACGCTGTTCCACTTTTTCCACATATCGCCTTCAACGTGCCGCATAACCTGGGTGGCATAGTAGTTATAGTACATATTGCTCTTGGAAGGCCCCCATTTGCTGATCATCTTGGCGCCGCGTTGCAAGGCAGGGTAGTCCTTCTTCCAGCCGAGATACATCCGGCACAGCAGTCCGATGGCCGTGGTCGCCTTACCGGTGCCCGGGCTTGTGTAGCCATAAGTAGCGCCGCTGTTGGCCTGCACGCTGTCGAGGAATGCAAACGCCCTTTTGACCGTCGCCGGAGGCACGCGAAGATATGCCATGTGTCCGCTCTTCAGCGCCATAATCTGCCAGCCGACGACCGATGTATCGCCGGGCTGACGCGGTTTGTATCGCCAACCGCCGCCGACCGGGTCCTGGGCGTAGCAGATAAAATTGACGGCCGCCTGGGCCGGGTTGTGAAGTCCCTTGTCGTCGGTCATTGCGTATGCCTCGCACAAGGCGATCGACGCTAAGCCGTGCGAGTACATGTTTCCGCCCCCCTCGTGCAGCGAACCGCCGTTCGCGCCGACCTTCATGTGGTTGACCAGAAAGTACAACCCGCTGCGGACCGTTGCCTTGTACTTGCCTTCAACGTGCGTCTGTCCGGCGCCCAGGAACGGCAATACGGCCATTGCAGTGGCCCCGATTCTGGCCTTGCCTAAGTCTCCCGAGTTGCGGCATTTGCCACGACAGGAAGGTACTTTCTTCAGATCGAAGCACCAGCCGCCGTCGGGCATTTGGTGTATGGCCAGCCACTTCAGCGCGGCGGCCACCGCCTTTTCGCTGGCCGCCGTACCGCCGGCACGTCGCACCAATGCACCTCGATTGCCGGTGCCGCGGCCCGAAAGCCCAGTGCCGTAATATCCACCGACGGTGGCCAACAGATCGTTGCGAGGCGCCTTATCCAGCCCGAAATCACTCAGATCGACTGACATCGCAGCGGCATCCACGTCGTCGGGCGAGATATTGACATCTTCTTGCACGACATCCTCGATGGCGGTCATCTCCACGTCGATTTCTTCGAGCGGCTCATCAATAAGTTCTTCCAATTCGTCGAACTCTTCATTTTTGGTGTTGGCGACCACCAGTTGCCGGGCCTCGTCGGCCCAGTTCTCAGGCATCGTCCACAGGGCAAGTATGAGCAGGACGATCATGTGAAAGACCATGCTGACAAGCCAACTTGGGGTGTTTTTTACGGCCTCTCGCATCCAGATATGGAAGGCCCCAAGCTCCTTACGCTCGTCCATCTCCTCGCGGACACCAACCGCCTTGCCCCGCCTGGTCTTGTGGACGGCACCCGATGCATCTTGCTTATCGCCACTTGAGCTTGGGCGCGGCGCGGCGGCCGTCGGCCGGGGCTTTGCCTCAGCGGGCTTCGCATTACTTGCCGATAATGATGGTTTCTCTGCCATTTCTTCTTGCTCCGTGATATGCGCAGAACGCGCAAAAGCTTCAGTAAGCTTTGAACCGTTTAGTGTACACGTTTTTCAGCCTGACACAAGAATACCCCCCGTTGGACGGGGTAATGCTGTTCGATATGCTTTGCTGGTTCATACATTTCTTCGCACCAGTTATGCCCAAATATTCCCCCGGAAATGATAAAGCCGCGACCAATGGTCGCGCCGATTTGCATAGCGCGACTACCGGTCGCGGCTTTATGTGGTTTTACGTCACCGGACCGCGTGGTAGGTCGAGGAATCGTCGGTAAGTCTGCGGACCGCCTCGCACGACCATGACGTAGAGCAGCCCGCCCGACTGCCAGGCAGATACAGAACATCCGGCAGTGGTCAATCCCGGTCGCATGGGCGGGAGGTCCGGCAGGTCGGGTACCGTGCGCTTGACCACATAGAGAGTTGCACGGCTGCCGCCACGGCCTGAAATGCAGCCTGAAATGTCGTAGGCCACGCCGCTTGCTCCAAGAAATCCGCTGATCGGTCGCCATTGCACGGCTTGCGTTGCCACCACGGCCGGGCTGACGGGATAATTACGCGGTGGCGATTTCTCGGCAAGCAGATTCCACGTGTCCGGCGTTTCAGAATTGAAAAACTTTACGGCGAACTGGTGAACTGCGGCGCCATCGTACGACGCCGATGTATCCATCAGATTGACCAACGCAACGACCAACAACACCGCCGCAGCGGTGAGCGTCCCGCCGGCGATCACCAGCCACCGGCGCGAGACGTGCTTCGGCCGTACAGGAACAACATCTGCCGTATCCAACAGCCGCTTTCTCAGACGCAACTCCAACCCTTCCGGCAGCGGCACGTCGTGGAAGCAAGCCGCCAGACGTGTGTCGACCGCATCGAAGATTTGCTCGTTCCGGGTCATAGTAAAACTTTTGTGTATTCTGAACGCTTCGCCGCGCTGCACGGAGCAACGGACGTACCGAACAGTCTTGCCTGCAAGTGCCCCTTCGCCCTGGCCAGCCGGCTCATAACCGTACCGATCGGCAACCCCAGCGACTCGGCAATCTCACGATACGAACACTCCTCGAAGTAAAACATCACAAGCACCACGCGAAAATTCTCTGGAAGTTCGTTTATGGCCTCTTGGAGCCGCTCGCTGTCAATCTCCACCTCGTCGGGAATTTCGGCCGGGATCGAGTCGATGTCCAACTGCAAGGTGGCCTCCGATACCGGACGCTGCCGCTGGCGGTCCTTCAGAAAGCTGTTTCGCAGTATCGCAAACAACCATCCCTTGGCGCTTTCTACATTTCGCAGTTGATCCAGCTTCTGCTGAGCGATCAGGAAGGTCTGCTGGGTGAGGTCCTCGGCGTCGGGAACCGATCCTGCAAGCCGGTAGGCATACCGATAAACCGCCTGATGGTGCTCGGCAACAAGCCGCTCGATATCCATCAATGTCCGTTCGTCGGTCATACTCGACCACCTTCTAAGAGACACAAAACGGGGCCATTATTCCCCATTTTCCAGAATTATTTTTTATTCTAAACTTCTCGGGAATAAAATCACAGGGGTTGGCATCTAAGATCATGAGTCCACAGGAATGGTTTCTGTGGTGTAGATTGAATCACCCGTTATTTTAGGAAAGGTGAGCAAATGAAGTATTTTGCAATGTTTTTGATGTTGGTCAGCCTTGGGCTGTTCGCCGTCGGTTGTCAGCAACCTGCCGATGCGCCCAGCGATGTCACGGTAGAAGCCCCTGAAGAGGGCGAGGCCATTGATGTCGAAGAGGTTGACATTGTGGAGCCGGCCGAAGAGCCTGCTGAGCCTGCCCCAGAGGAACCGGCCGAAGGTTAATTGTCAGCGACATGCTGAACGTTCGGGGAAGGTGTGCCGCCAAGGCCGCCTTCCCCCTTTTACTTCTTTTTCGCTTCCAATTGCGTAATCCAGCAGTTAATAAACGCGGCTGCCCAAAGGTAGTTGTAGGTTTGTTTGGGAAGATCACGGCGAACCCGAAGCATTCCCAGTAACTCTGTCAACATCCGTTGGTTGAAGAAGTCCGCCAGAGGCGAAGCTCGATCGGTTGCCGCTTCCAGGTGGCTAAGGAACCGTGGGTCCGCGAATGCCTCTCGGTCCGGCGAACGGAAACCCTGCTTGCGCCGATACACCATATCGCGAGGAACGCCCGCAGATACAAGCAGGAGCTTCATGGCATTCTTGGGTAACTCGCTCCCCGGCCAGAATCTGGCGTGCTGAATTGCCAGGTCGAGGTATTCCTGGCTGAGAAACGGATCAACCAGCCGAAAGG
>DAOWNK010000309.1 GCA_030642635.1 Pirellulales bacterium | reverse complement strand
GTAAGAAACCATGCACACGGATTCCAGGTGAGCAACCTTTTCGAGCGCCCAGATCGGCAGCCACCCGCCCACAATGTCCCCATCGAATTCGTCGATTTCCATTCCGAGGTCTGTTAGCGCATCGTACCAACCCACCACAAAGTCGGCGGTACCGACATCAACGCGTACGCGATCCCCGTTGAAGCTCAACATCGGGTTGGTCGATGTTGCGGGCCCCTGCCCGCCGGCTTCCTGGTATTCTTGAAATAGATGTATCAAGTTCAGGTCAACCTTATACTCGATTTCTGGCGCCCAATCGATGGTTAAACCCGCATCTAGGTAAATGTCATTTGGACCGAGTTCGGGAGTTTTGTACGGTGACCGTAACGCTACGATCGGTCCTGCCGTCGGATGAACTTCCAGCATATGGTGGATATTGGTTACATCCATGAACGATTCGAGAGGCAGCCAGCCGGTTATCCCACTGCCTGATACCCTCACGACTTCCATGCCGATGTATTTCAGTATCTCGGCTCGGATCCCATCATCCGGGCCGAAGGTGTCGATCCAGACCCCGACGCGCCCGTTGTCGATTTGAATCCCGGGGTGTTCCCTGACAAGGCCCTCCGGCGACGCCAGGTAGTCGGTGTATAGCTCGATCAGATCTTTCGTAAAATACGATCGCAAGACTTGCTCGAGCGGGAGATCCGGTTTGGGAGTTGTCGACGCAACAAACACCACGCCATCCACGCCGATCACGTCCGGCAGACGCTCAATCGGCAAGAAACCATATGTAATGGATGCTGATTGTCGGAGGTTCTCCTTGTACTCTTCCAGACCGAGTGCGCGAAGCGCATCCGCGGTTTCCGCTGTCCCGTTTGTGTGGACCTCAATCGCCACGCGGTCGCCCCGTATTCCACGTGCGTCGGAGTAGAAGTCGTCCGGTGCACTCGCATATTCGGCATACACCGCCTCCAGGTTTCCGTAGTAATGCAGCCACTGATCGTCTATGTCCCGGCCGTCCATCCAGCCGTCCAGAGAGGCAATAAACCGTGCCTGCGCTTCTTCCCCCGTTTTTTCCAACTTAGGCACCATTTCTTCCGACGGCATCCCACCTGTTGGGGTAATGTTGTCGGACTTCCCGCCTGGAGATTGCTCAACGGGCGTCGGTTCCTCGCCCCGTTCCGTCGGGTTGTCGACGATTGGCGTCTCACTCGGCGATGATGGAACAACCGGCTGCTCTTGCCCCACCTCCAGGCCACCATCGTCCGTCGGCGGATCGAGTAATGGCACACCCCATTTGCCTGTCGGATGAACCAAAAACGGGCGTTCGATCTTGGTGACGTCCATGAACGATTTAACGGGTAACCAACCCACTATTTCCTGCTCTGACACACTAAAAACTTCCATACCCATAGATTTCAGTTGCTCGACTCGGGCCTCCGTATCCAATGCAAGGGTGTTGACGCAGACCCCGACGCGGCCGTGATTCAGACGTCCAGGGTGTTCTGAAGCAAAACTCTCCGGCGACGCCAGGTAGTCGGTGTATAGCTGGATCAGATCATCCGTAAACCACTCACTCAAAATGTGCTCTGGCGAGTTGAAATCCGGCACCCTGTCGCTATCCGGCTTTCCTGCCGACATAACAAACTGTACACCGTCCACTGACATCACATCCACCAGCCGCTCGATCGGCAAAAAGCCGGTGATTATACTGTCTTCCCACTGGTCGTACACTTCCAGCCCCAGCGCCCGAAGCCCCTCGGCTGTTTCTGCGTTCCCGCACACGTGCACCTCGACCGTCACGCGGCCGTCATCCACGTATACTCGAGGCGTACTGGATTGGAAGTCGTCCGGCGCGGTTGTGTATTCGGCGTACGCCGCTTTCAGGTTGTCGGCGATATGCGGGCTGCCCTCGAAGGTGTCCTTTAAGCCATAGCCGTCCATTGGGCTGACGCTCAGCAGGGTTCGCTGTTCTAAAGACTCGAACCTTGCCAGCCTCGTGCCGAACCGGCTCGAATATCCGGTATCACTGCGGCGAACGCCATTTTGTGCAACCAAGTGCTTGCGGAAGAAATCACGAATTTTCATGTCGTATTACCCCGTGTGTTAGCGAATGAAGAAAGCGGCGCAACCAACTCCTCCGAGTTAGATCGTCCATATCTACCATGGTACATAAATTGAGTGGGTCTGCCAATATATCGGCGCAAAAAACAGGGATTTTCAACTGCAAGATAGAGCTTATGGCAAAGATGGGTGAGTTACAAGCGGGTGGAGTGTTACAAGGCGGCGAATTCCTCGAACGCATCCGGTATGAACTCCACCAGGTCGGATGCGATCATCGGAATTTGTCCCACTTCATCGGCGGCAAGGTCGCCGGCCAGACCGTGCAGGTAAACGCCAAGCCGAGCGGCGTCGTATGGGGCGAGACCTTGGCAAACCAACGCGGTGATCAGCCCTGTAAGCACGTCGCCGGAGCCGCCGGTCGCCATGCCGGGGTTGCCTGTCGTATTGATTGCACGGCGACGGCCGTCGGTTATCAGAGTGCGATGGCCCTTGAGCACTACGACCACGCCGCAGCGGTCGGCCAGTTCGACCGCCGCCGAGACGCGCTGTTCGCCGTCGAGGCGTTTTCCGACCAGTCGTGCGAACTCGCCCGGGTGCGGTGTTAAAATTCGCGGTCCGCCCGGCTCGCTGAGCTTATCCGGCTGGGTGGACAACGCATTCAGCGCATCGGCGTCGACGATCATTGGCTTAGTGATTTCTTGGTAGAGACGGCCGACGAGTTGATCCAGTTCGCCGGAGCGTCCCATGCCCGGTCCGCACGCGACGGCCGTGGCCTGGTCGGCCAGAGTGGTGATTTCTTCCAGTGCTGCACCGGCGATCTTGCCTGCCTTATCGCACTGCAACGCGACAGTCATATACGACGGTTCAAGCGAGGCGACCGTATCGAGGCAGACATCAGGCACAGCCAGCCGGACCAACCCTGCACCGCCGCGCAGCGCCGCTATTCCGGCCAGTGCCGCCGCGCCGGCCATGCCGCGCGAGCCGCCGACTATCAGCGCCAGTCCGAACTGGCCTTTATGTGCATCGTCGCGGCGGTTGGGCAAGCGTGGGAGCGGGTCGCTATCGGAGTGGTTCATGTTTGGTTCGGGGTTCGGGGTTCGGGGTTCGGGAATCGGGAATCGGGAATCGGAACTGGTGGTTGCAATCCACTCCCCCAGCCCCAATACTGTTGAATTAAGGGGCAGAATCAGTGGCACCGGCGTCTCGCCGGTGTGACGCAACTCGAAGTAATACCCATGCTTATGCATC
>DAOWNK010000211.1 GCA_030642635.1 Pirellulales bacterium | reverse complement strand
CAGCGGCGGCAGGTAGTTGTCCGACCACTTGCAGTTGTGCAGACCGGTGATTCGGGCGACGAACTTGAGCTTTCCTTCTTTTTTCACAGGCTGGAAGCCGGTGCCACTGGTTGTAGTAGTGCAGGCGTGGTTAAAGCGGCTCGGCTCGTAAGTCGGTGCGGGCAAGATGCTAAGTATCGAAATCAGGCAGACCATGAATATCGTGGCGGCCAATATCGAGAGCGGCCCGGGCTGCGAGAAGTACTCGCGTGTCCAGTGTGCAGCATCGCCAAGTAAGCCGAGGATTGGAGAGTTGCTCGGGCGGCTCGTTGCGTTTTGTTCCATCACGCTACACCGCCGCAGGCTCGCGTGCAGATTCAGATAACGCCGATACACCGCCCTGGCGTCGGCGCTTTTCAGCAGACGCCGTTCCAACAGCGAGAGTTGATCGCCGTCGATCGTGCCGTTGCACAGCACGCCGATCAGTTCCATCAGCCCATGCTGATTGTCTTAATGTGATGCGTGTCGGCTCATGGGCGTTTCTCCGCTGAAAGTATCTGCTGAATGCAATGCAACAGGGTCGCGCGTATCCGGTTCAGTAGTTTGTAAAGGCTGTTGGCGGTGCGACCCGTCCGGCAGGCAACCTGTTTGATGGTCGTTTCTTCGGCGTAACATTGCCGCACCAGATTCCGGTCGTTGTCGGGCAGTTTTGCCAGGCAATCGTCCAGCACCCGGCGTTCGGCTTCGCGCTGGTCGGTCTCCGCCACGGCTTCATCCGCCAAGAGTTCGATTAACTTATCGGAAAACACGTGACGATCTCGGCGGTGCTTCTTTCGGAAGTTAAGCACGGTGTATCGAGCAATTTGGCACGCCCAGTTCATAAAGTTGCTGTTCGGTTCGAATTGGTCGAACCTGCGCTAGAGCGTAAGGCTCGTCTGCTGGAACACGTCGTCCGCATCTGCCCAGTTCGGCAGCAACGACAGGACGTAACCGTACAGCGCCGGCTGATTAAGGCCGAACAGCATAACGAACCGCTCGTGTCGGTCGTCGTCCGACTCGCTTGTCATAGGCCCCGCTTCCATACTCATTGCGGCTTGAACTCCAGAGCATACATATCACTACCCTCTATTATATGTACGCTGACCGGCGAATTGGCCTAAAAAACCCAGAAATGGGCATTTGGGGGGAAGAACGTTTGGGAGAATCGAGTAACAAAAAGGGTCAGCGGGCGAAAAGGGGGCATAACCAATCCTGTTCGGCATGCTATACTGAGGGCATATGTCGTGCCGAACAGGATTGGGACGCAGTTCCTTTTTCTCTCTACTCAATACACGCAGATTGTCTCGGCGATGGGAACACTGAAACGGCAACCGATCTTCTTCGTCTTGGTGCTCACATACACCGTTGCCATGGGCCGGGAGCCGTCGGCGACTACGGTCGCTCCGGCCGACGACCGCACCATTGCCGTGGTCGACCTGGTCGACAAAGGGCCGTCGGTCAAGCTGGCCGTGTTGCGTACGGCGTTTGCCGAAATGCTCAGTGGTGATCTATCGCAGTACGAGGGAATCCGGGTGGTGGAGCGCGTTCGCGTGGACCACTTTCTGCGAGAGACGCACCTTGAAAAAGGCTTTACCGACGCGGCCGCGGCCAACCGCGCTGGGCAGGCACTGGCCGCGGAGTATCTGTTGACCGGGTCGTTTCGCGGCGATGACAAGACCGTCACGTTAGGCGTCTCGTTGTTTGAAGTCGGCAAGGAGGAACCGCTGTTGCGGTGGAAGCGGTCGGGCCCGGTCGAGAAGCTGGTCGATCTGGAGCAGGAGTTAGCCGGCAAGGTGCTTGTGGCATTGGGCATTGCCGACGGTGAACGCTTTTTCTACCAAGGTCATCACGGCCAATCGGTCCGGGCCTTTGAACGAGTTTTGCTCGTGGAACCGAAGAATGCTCATGCTGCCGTGAAGAGGGTGCAGGCGTGGCGGTATCAAATGGAATATGACAAAGCAATTGGAACTCTACGATCTGATTATCGAGGCAGCCAAGGGGAATCATAGCAAGGAGTGGCGGCGATGGAGTAGAGACTGGGCGGTTCAAGGCACTTCGCCGATGTATTTGGACGAAAACGGCATCAACCGCGCGGTGGGCAAAGATCAGATTGAACATCGCCTCAGCCGAGCCGTTGAAGTGTTCTCCTGGGTTCCTGAGGCCTGCTGGGAAGCCCATCTCGAGCTGGCGGAAATCCGGGAAGACGCCGGCAAATGGGAAAAGGCAATCAAATCGCATCGCTACGTACTAGAGAATACAGGAGCCGCATTTGTGGGCACGCTGCCGGATATCTGGGACTGCCGGAGTACAGCCCGCACAAGCGTGCTTGACCGGCAAATCCAGGCTTCGTCTCACGTTGCGAATATCTATCACCGAGAACTTCAGGATACCGAAGAAGCCATTTCCTGGTACAAACGAGTTGTCGACAAGTATGGCATTGCCCATAAATGGGGTGCCAACGTCGCGACTGGACTACATGAGCTTGGCGAAGACCTCGTGCTGCCCCAAAAGGCGGTTTTGATATGGGGCGGAGGAGCACGCGCCCACGATGCCTGGTCCAAGCGGTTGAAATCCATGGGATACGTCGCACATAGTGTAGGGTTGCACAGAATCAGTGCCGGCCACTTGGCCCAGTATCCCCTGGTCGTCCTCGTCCGCACGGGGACAATCGCCTTTACTCCACACGATGTACTGGCATTGCGCCATTATGCGGCCACAGGCGGTTCCCTGCTCGTGGTCGTCTCACCCGGCTGGAGACACGCCGCGATGCCGTATCGACACGGCCGTGTGGTTGTAGCATCCCTGGGGCAATGGTTTCTGCCGAAGCCAAACTTGCAGAAAAAATGTCAGTATACAGGGGTCATTGGACGCATGATGTTCCGAAAGAGCACTGGCCGGGGCCGGGGTCTGGAAAGAAGAAGCCCTCTGGGCAGCGGGCGAAGCTTCATTAAGGTTTACCTATCGTCCGACGCGCTCCACGCGCGATATCATTTACGGCCGGAAATGGACCGAGCCTGCACCTGATCCGTGGCCGGAATACTTCCAACGTCTACCCGACGAGTTTTCCGACAGTCCACTGCGACCCTAGGCCGAGTTTCGATTGGCTGATTCTATATACCGTAAGGCCTTGCTTCAGTCCTACAGACCGTACTCGTTCCTGGCGCCAACCTATCTAAAAGGAGTCGCTGCATGGTTTGAGAAAGTAAAATCGCCGGAGGGAACCTATGCCTGGGCCTGGACTCAATTGCGGCTGGGTGAACTCAACTTCCGCGCACGTGACCTCGTTAAAGCAAACAAATACTTTCGCCAAGTAACAGAACGAATGGACCACGGGGCGGAGAAGGCGCTCGGACTGATGAATCTTGGCCTTTGCTGTCAAACAATGGACAAAACCGAGGATGCCGTACGGGTATACAAGATCGCACGCACGGTACCGAACGTTACCTGGGTATCGTATACGGAGTATTCGCGCTGGGCGCCACTGAAGTCAAACGGTGCAGTAGCATCCTACAGTGATACCAACACGTTGGCTCAACGGAGGTTGTGGAGGATGGGGGTTGAAAAGGCTGCGCATTAACTGGTAAGAACACGAACACCCACCATGCCCGGGTGTCACTTGACAGTGAAACGTGCGTCCCAAAATTACCGCCTTGCCTCGCGGACCATGTGGCCCAACTCCGGCAAGATGAGTCGATCAAGCGCCAACCGAACAGTCACGTAGGTTATGCTTCAGCATAACATTATAATATCGCATGATATGCTAAAGCATAACCTGCCGCCTACCACCCACCGTCTACCCTAAAGCGACTTGCGCACGCCGGCCAACTGCCCGGCCGAGCCGAGCTTGCCGTTCTTGTGTACGATGTAATCGGCGTAGGCGGCCATGAACAGCTTGCCCGGCGGACGCAGGTCGAAGTTCTCAGGCGTGTCGCGGAACGACTCGCGGTGTATGGCGCACCAGACCAGCCGGCCGTCGGTGTCGATGTTGATCTTGCAAACGCCCAGCTTGGCCGCCGGCAGGTATTGGTCTTCGTCCACTCCGCTGGCGTCTTTCAGTTTGCCGCCGGCCGTGTTGATCCGATCCACCCATTCCTTCGGCACGCTGCTGGAGCCGTGCATAACCAACGGAAAATTCTCTGGCAGCACCTTTTTGATATTTTCCAGCACGTCGAAGTGCAGCCCCTGCGAGCCGGAGAACTTGTGCGCACCGTGCGAGGTGCCGATGGCCACGGCCAGCGAGTCGCAGACGCTTTTCTCGACGAACTCGACCGCCTCGTCCGGCTCGGTCAGGCAGACGCTGCCGACAATGTCCTCCTCGACGCCGCCGAGCTGACCCAACTCGGCCTCCACGACGATACCCTTCTCGTGTGCCCGATCTACCACACGCCGGGTAATGGCGATGTTCTCATCGAGCTTCTCGTGCGATGCGTCGATCATAACCGAGCTGTAAAAGCCGCTGTCGATGCAGTCGTAGCAGGCCTCCTCGGTGCCGTGGTCCAGGTGCACCGCAAAGACGACCTCGGGAAAGACCTCGTCGGCGGTGCGTATCATGGCCTCGAGAAACCGCTTGTCGGTGTATCCACGTGCGCCGCGTGATATCTGGAGTATAAACGGTGCGCTGGTGGACGGATCGACCGGCTCGTCGTTCGATGCCGACTTACCCAGGTTGCCGCGGAACAGCCCGACGGTTTGCTCCAGGTTGTTGATGTTATAGGCCCCGATAGCGTAGTTGCCGTAGGCGTGTTTGAACAGTTGTTCGGTTGTGACGATCATATTTACTTCTCTTTCCACACGGCGTACAAGTACGCCAGCTAAACGGGATACGATTACTCGATTACCAACCGAGTAATTCTACTGCATAATTTACGGCGGCACCAGGGCGGCCTATATGGGGGGTGGATACGTGTGAAATGTTACTGAAATTTACATTGCCCCATCCGGCCGTTTTCGCTACAATTGCCGCACCTGTTTTTCTACACGCGACTCCAGTCAAGGACGACACGTCGATGAGCATGGAAGCCGCCGTAAAGCCGGCACCGCTGAGCCGGTTCGAGCAACTGCGATACGCTCGAGGGATTATCCAACAAGAGGGCCGCTCGTTGGCCGATCTGGCCAAGCGGCTGGATACCGAATTCTGCCGTGCCGTAGAGTACATCCACCAGTGCCGGGGCAACGTTATCGTCTCCGGCATGGGCAAGGCGGGCCTGGTCGGAGGGAAGATCATGGCCACGCTCGCATCGACCGGTACGCCGAGCCACTGCCTGCACCCGGCCGAGGCGGTACACGGCGACCTGGGCCGCGTAGGCCGAGACGACGTCGTGTTGATGCTCTCACAGAGCGGTGAAACGGAAGAGGTCGTCCGGTTGCTGCCCTCACTGGTCGAACTTAAAGTGCCGATACTTGCGATCACCGCTTGCAGCGACAGCACGTTGGGCAGGACGGCCACGGTCGTAATTGAATTGGGCCGGATCGAAGAGGCCTGTCCGCTGGGACTGGCGCCCAGCACAAGCACCACCGCCATGTTGGCCATGGGCGACGCCTTGGCGCTGGTCGTCAGCCGGATGCGGCATTTCGGCCGCGACGATTTTGCCCGACTTCATCCAGCCGGGAGTCTCGGACGGAAACTCAGCAAGGTGGAAGACCACATGCGTCCGCTGCAACACTGCCGTATGGCGTCCGACGACCAGACGATCCGCGAGGT
>DAOWNK010000240.1 GCA_030642635.1 Pirellulales bacterium | reverse complement strand
GAATTTTCTATCGATCACGTCGTCGGGCGTCAGGTCGAGCTGCGCGAGCGTTTCGGTGTTCGGGTGAGTTTGCTCCTTGCACTCCTTGCAGATTTTTCGCACGAGCCGCTGCGCCTGAATTGCTTCCAACGTGGCGGTGATAAGGAACGGCGGCACGCCCATGTCGCGCAGCCGGGTGATCGTGCTCGGGGCGTCGTTGGTGTGCAGCGTGCTGAAGACCAGGTGCCCTGTAAGCGAGGCCTGCACGGCGATCTCGGCTGTCTCGAGGTCTCGGATTTCGCCGATCAGGATTTTGTCCGGGTCTTGACGCAAGATCGACCGCAGGCACTGTGCAAACGTGTTGCCGATCGCCGGGTCGATCGGTATCTGTATGATTCCGTCCAGGTCGTACTCGACCGGGTCTTCGGTGGTAATCAGCTTGTCTTCGATGGTATTCAGTTCGTTCAGCGCCCCGTAGAGCGTGGTGGTTTTGCCGGAGCCGGTCGGTCCGGTCACCAGCACGATTCCGTTTGGTTTTTTGATGACCTCTCGGAAGTCCGTCAGCACCGCCTGGTCCATGCCGATCACGTTCAGGTCGAGCATGACCACCGAGCGGTCGAGTATCCGCAAGACGACGCTTTCGCCGAACATGGTCGGCAATACGCTCACACGCATGTCAACCGGGTGGCCGCCGACCGTCAAGCGGATTCTGCCGTCCTGCGGTATGCGGCGCTCGGCGATATCGAGGTTCGCCATTACCTTGATTCGGGTAGTAATGGCGAATGCCAGGTGCCTCGGCGGCGGGACCATCTCGTACAGCACGCCGTCGGCCCGGATGCGTATCTTGAACTCGTTCTCGAACGGCTCGAAGTGCAAGTCGCTGGCATGGTCGCGGATGGCCATAAGCAGCACCATGTTCAACAGCTTGCGCACCGGTGCGCTGTCGGCCACCGCCTCGACGTTTGTCAGGTCGATCGTGCCGTCTTTGTCGATTGCCTGTATGGCGGCGGCCAACTCGGCGTCTTGCTCCATGCCGGCAATCAGCGTCTCGACGCTCTCTCCGCCCACGGCGTAGTAACGTTCCAGCGATTTTAGCACGTCCCGCTCGGTGGCCACCACCGCACGAACCTCGTGGCCCAAAAAGCTCCGCAGCTCGTCGATGATCGACAACTTCTGCGGATCGCACATGGCGATCGTCAGCATGTCGTCCTTGAAGCTGATCGGTATGATGCGGTACAGTTGGGCCATCGGCTCGGTGATGATGCTGAGGACCTCCGGCGGGACGGCCACGTCGGCAAGGTTGATCACCTGCATGTTCATCTGCTCGGCCAGCGCCTGTGCAAGCTGGTCGTCGGTGATAAGCCCGGCACCCATGGCAATCTGGCCGAACAACTCGCCCGGGCGCTGCTGCTGCTCGTCGAGCAACAGCTCCAATTGGTCCTCGGAGAGGAACCCCAGGTCGATCAGGATTTGACCGATTCGCCGAATTGCCATTGTTGCTCCTTGAAAGTGTGCAGTGGTTTAGCCCCGGCGTCCACGCCGGGAACGCACGCCGCGTGGACGCGGCGGCTAAACGAGACTGCCTACCGCCTACTCTTACTTCACCTTTTCCAACCGCCCCTGTGCCTCCTCTTCGTCCTCGAACAACCCGCGTTCGGCCCGGGCGATTTTGGAGGCCAACTCCTCAGGGTGGTTCGCTCTGAAGAGGATTTCCTTCTTCTCGACCACTCCGTCGCGCCACAACTGGAACATGTGATCGTCCAACATCTGCATCCCCAGTTTCTGGCCGGTCTGGATCGACGATGTGATCCGATAAGTCTTGCTTTCGCGGATCAGGTTTGCGATTGCCGGTGTGACCACCAACATTTCATAAGCCGCCACCCGGCCGCCGCCGATCTTCGGCATCAGCGTTTGCGAGAGTATCCCGATAATCGCCGTGGAGAGCTGCGTGCGGATTTGCTCCTGCTGGCTGGTCGGGAAGACGTCGATGATTCGGTTGATCGTACCCTGCGCACCGGTGGTGTGCAAAGTGCCGAAGACGACATGCCCGGTCTCGGCGGCCGTGATTGCCGTTTCGATCGTTTCCAGGTCGCGCATCTCGCCGACCAGTATCACGTCCGGGTCTTGCCGCAGTCCGCGACGGATCGCCTCGGCAAAGGTAGGTACGTCTATGCCCAGTTCCCGTTGGTTGATGATCGACTTCTTGTGCACATGGTAAAACTCGATGGGGTCCTCGACCGTGATGATGTGGTGGTCGAAGTTTTCGTTCAGGTAGTCGATCATCGCGGCCAGCGTGGTCGTCTTGCCGCAGCCGGTCGGGCCGGTAACCAGGATCAATCCCCGTGGGCGCTTGCACAAGTCCGCCAGTACCGACGGCGTGCCTAATTCCTTTAAGTCCATCAGCTTGGCGGGAATTTGCCGCAGGACCATCGCCACGTTGCTGCGTTGCTTGAAGATCGACACTCGGAACCGTGCCGCTTCGCCGAATGCGAATCCGAAGTCCGCCCCGCCGTCCTCCTGCAACTCTTTCTGACACCGCTCCGGCGCGATGCTCTTCATCAACGCCACGGTGTCTTCCGGCTTCAGGATCTTCGTTTGCAACCTGATCAGTCGGCCGTCCAGGCGCAGCACCGGCGGCTGGCCGACCGTCAGGTGTAGGTCGCTGGCCTTGCGGTTGACGACCGTTTGAAGCAGTTTGTCGATTAGAATGGTAGCCATTTGTCTTCTCTGTCCGTAACGATTATTCGCAAAATTCTGAAAATTTCAAATAAATTTCGTATTATGTTGCTAATCTTCATCCGACCTTTTCGCTACACGGTACACCTCCTCAAGGGTGGTAACCCCTCTGAGCACCTTGTCGATTCCGTCCCAATAGAGCGTTTTCATGCCTTCGGTCACCGCCATTCTCCGCAGTTGTTCGGTAGGCGCCTCGGCGAAAGTGAGTTCGCGGATTTTGGATGACATAATCATTAGCTCGAAGATCGCCAGTCGTCCCCGAAAGCCTGTTCCCTGGCAGTTTCCGCATCCACGCCCCTTCAGGAAGGTAGCGCCGGCGGCCATCTCCGGCGTGATGCCGGTCGCTTCGAGCATGGTCTGGCTGGGTGTATATGCCTGCTTGCATTTTTGGCAAACCACGCGTATTAGCCGCTGTCCCATGATGGCCACCACGCTGCTGGCGACGAGGTATGCGGGGATACCCATGTCGATCAAACGTGTAACAGCACTGGGCGCATCGTTCGTATGCAGTGTACTGAAAACCAAGTGTCCAGTTAAAGACGCCTGAATTCCCATCTCGGCTGTCTCCAGGTCTCGCATCTCGCCGACCAGTATGATGTTCGGCGCCTGTCGCAACATCGCGCGAATTACCCGCGCAAAGTCCAGCCCGATGCTGTGCCGAATCTCCACCTGGTTTACCCCAGGAAGGTAGTACTCCACCGGGTCCTCTGCGGTGATAATCTTCCGGTCCGGCGTGTTCAGTTCGTTCAGCGCCGCGTACAGCGAGGTCGTCTTGCCCGAGCCGGTCGGCCCGGTCACCAGGATAATGCCGTTTGGGCGTTGGATCAGACTGTCGAACTTCTTGAAATCCTCCTCGGAGAACCCCAACTGCCTCAGCCCCACCTTGATGCTGTCCTTATCCAGAATCCGCATCACCACCGACTGGCCGTGGTTGGTCGGAATCACGCTGACTCGCAGGTCCAGTTCCTTCTCGCCAATGGTGACCTTGATCCGGCCGTCCTGTGTCCGGCGGCGTTCGGCAATGTCGAGTTTTGCGAGAATCTTGATACGCGACAGCAACGCACCCAATAGCCGTCGGGGTGGGCTGTCTCGCTCCATCAGTATCCCGTCGATCCGGTATCGCACCCGAATGCGGTCTTCGAACGGCTCAATGTGGATGTCGGACGCCCGAAGCTGGACCGCCTCGGTAATGATCAATTGCACCAGCCGGACGATCGGGGCGCTGCTCTCGTCGATCTCGTCGTCGGCGCCCACCAAATCCTCCTCCGTCTCGGTAAAGTCGATCGCCGTATCGGTGAACTCCTGGAGCATCGAGTCGGTGCTCTCGCCGACCGTCTGGCCGTAGTGACGGTTGATCGCCTCCAAGATGTTCTCTCGGGGCGCCAACGCGATCTCAATCTGCCGGTTCAGGATGAAGACCAGCTTGTCGATCGTCTCGAAATCGTTCGGGTCGCTGACGATCACCGTCAGCTTGCCGTCGCCCTCGGCCAGCGGCAGCACCGCGTTTTCCCGGGCAACCGACTCGGGAACCAACTCGACGACCGACGGCGGTATGACGACGTCGCTGAGGTTGACGTAGTCGCAGCCGTGCTGCTCGGCCATTGCCCGCATTACCTCGTCGCCGGTGGCGTATCCGAGCCGGCTGAGCGAATCCGGCACCTTCATGCCCGACTGGTCGGACATCTGCACGGCCTCGGCCAGTTGTTCGGGGCTGATGATCCCCTGCCGGACCAGGATTTCGGTGTAGTCGATGCTTTTCTTGGCGGCCATGAGCAGTTTTACCTCTTATGTAGCGTCCGTTTGTTGAGTGATCGCACTCGCCAGATAGGCTCCAAACAGGCGTGTCTTCGTTCTCTCTGTCCGACTACCATTATATCATCGCCGACATCATCGGCCAACAGTCGGGCAAGGCCGCAACTACGCCCCCCTGGCAGGGGCCTTGGTCGGCCGAGTTCGGCATGGTAGTCTGGAGTTTAGGGGCCACCGATAAATAACTTCCCCTTTTCTTGTTTAGCCGGCGTGCTTGCACGCCGTGTGAAGTAAGGATCCCGGTGGAACTCACTCGCCGATCTCAAACGTTTAGCCGCCGCCGGCCCGCCGAGTTTGCTTGCCGCCAGCGCACCAAAGAGGCTATTCACCCCCGGACCG
>DAOWNK010000328.1 GCA_030642635.1 Pirellulales bacterium | reverse complement strand
GAGGCTCGTCCGCATCAACGACGTCAGTTTCTCTAACCCCAACCTGTGGGGGCCGGACGCGGAGATGGAGATTACCGACGGCGCCGGTCGAACGCTGCCCTGCCGACTGGGAATGTCCAACGTCTTTAGTGTGTCCAGCAACCTTGCCGACACATTCGACGTGGTCGGGATATTCAACCAGGAAGATGCATATACCACCGGGTATCGGATATGGGTGATGGGCTACGACGGCGGCGCCGACATGCTGGGCATCGTTCCCGAGCCAACGTGCGTTACGCTGATGGGCATCTCCGCCCTGATGCTGCTTCGGCGAAGGCGGAATACCGGCAAAGCCGACGGATAGTCCCGACGTACGTCGGGATTGGCTTTGTAACCGAAACATACAAGGTGAAAACTTCACGACGCCAACACGACGCTTTCACGCTCGTAGAACTACTGGTGGTTGTGGCGATTATCGCACTGCTGGCGTCGATCCTGTTGCCTTCGTTGTCGGCGGCGAAAGAGATGGCGAAGGTAACTAAAGCAATGGCGGAACTGCGAGGCATCGCCAACGCGCTGGAGTACTATGCCGAGGAGAACGAAGCCTATCCACCTGCGCGGACATACTGCGAGACCGAAAAGTGGGAGCATTTCTGCGAATTGCCGATTGAGTTGGTCGAGAGGAAGTGGCTGACCGCGGGGCAGCCCGATACGAAGATGTCGGCCAACATGGAGGACATCTTCAACCCCGGACATACTTATAAGTACAAGGCGCCCGGCTGGGGTTTTCACAACAACGGCGTGGTCCCCAAGAGCGTCTGGGTGCCCGATGATTTTCCCTATGACGATCCCGATGCCGACCCGCAGACACTGGCCGGGCAATCTTACGATAATGTCTGGGGACCCACCGACGCGAATGGCGAGATAATTCCATGCCCTATCAATTGGGTCATCTGGAGTATGGGGCCGAGATATGACCCGGACGTCGGCATGCCTCCGCGTACGCCGGCGGCTCGGTGCTCATGGTACCACGGCATCGGCACCGACGGAGTGATTCCCTGTATCCGAACCACAGACGGACAGATGCGCATGGGCCTGTAACGCGCGTAATGAACGAAAGGATATGCCCATTGAGACGTTATCGAGCGATTCTGGCGTTTTGTTTGCCGGTACTGATTGTCGCGGCCGGTTGCGGCAGGAAAGAGACCTCGCCCCCGCCCGCCGTGGCGACGAGCACGTCGTATCTGGAATGCGCCGCGCGGGAGTTTCTCGAAGACGGCGAACCCGTTCTCCGGCTGGCCGGGCCTGGAATGTGCCCCGGGCATTTCGACATCCGCCCTTCGCAAATCGAGCAACTCCGCACCTGCCGGATGCTGCTGCGACAGGACTTTCAGGCATCGCTTGAGGCGAAACTATCCGACCTCAAGGCCGCCGGCCTGCAAATCGCCTCGATAAAGATTCCCGGCGGGCTGTGCGAGCCGGAAAGTTACCTCTGTGCCTGCCGGCAGACGGCCGACGCCTTCGTAGCCGCCGGCCTGCTCGACCGCCCCGCCGCTGACGACCGATTGGAAAAAGTTGCCGAGCGAATGGCGTCGCTCGGCGAATGGGCGAAAGGGCAAATGGAAGCGGCGAAACTCAAAGACGCACCCGTGCTTGCCGGCAAGCACCAGGCGGCCTTCTGCCGGTTTCTGGGCCTGAACGTGGTCGCTACGTTCAGAGGTTCCGACACCGCCGGTATCAGTGAGATTGATGCTGCCGTCCGTTCGGCAAGGTCCGCCGGCGCGAAGATAATCATCGCCAACCTGCCGGTCGGTCGGCGGCTGGCCGATTCGCTGGCCGAGCGACTGGGGGCGAAGGTGGTTGTCTTCGGGAACTTTCCAACCGGCGATGGTTTCGATAAACTCATCCGCGACAACGTTACCAAACTCGTCGCGGAAAATCGATAATGACCGAACCGGTGATACAGATTGACGGGCTGAGCGTATACGCCGACGGGCGGACGATCCTGTCTGTCGAACATCTCGCCATCGCCGCCGGGCAGGTCGTTACAATCCTTGGCCCCAACGGCGCGGGCAAAAGCACGCTGTTGAAATGCTGCCTGGGTTTTCAGCGAGGCTCGATGGGCGAGGTGCGGCTGCTTGGGCAACGCGTCCGCCGGGCGCGTTTGAACCGGCTTCGCCGACGGGTCGGGTATGTCCCGCAAATCCTCGCCGCCCACAGCGAGATGCCGCTGACGCTCCGCGGGGTCGTCGCCATCGGACGATGCGGCATCGCCGGACTGTTTCGCCCGCTCGGTCGGGACGACTGGCGAATCGTCGATGAATGGATCGACAGGCTCGGTCTGGGCAGACTGGCCGGGTCAGCCTACAGCGACCTGTCCGGCGGGGAGCAGCGAAAAGCCCTCATAGCACGTGCCATGGTCCAGCAGCCGGAATTACTTATGCTGGATGAGCCGACGGCTAATCTCGACCTGTTCTGGCGGGAGCAGATCGTCTCGGTGCTGGAGGAACTCTGCCAACAAGTGCGCCTGACTGTGGTGCTTGTCTGCCACGAATTGGAGGTTATCCCCCCCCGCTGCCGGCGCGTGGTGCTTCTGGAGGCTGGTCGGATCACCGCCGACGGGGCGCCGGCCGAAGTGCTGACCGACGAACGGATCGCCTCGCTTTACGGCGGCGGGCTTGCGGTGGTGCATGACGCCGGCCGGCATGCCGTAATCCCATCGGGGAGGGCCGAGGCATGATTGACCTGACCTTCTGGGCGCCTGTGATGGTGGGCGGCGCGGTGGCTGGGGCATCGACCGGGATGCTCGGCGTGTACATTATCGGG
>DAOWNK010000298.1 GCA_030642635.1 Pirellulales bacterium | reverse complement strand
TGCTTTGTCAAACCTAAAATTACGGGTTGGGTGCCATGTCCACGCTTGCGTGGACATGCCTAAAACCTCGATCAACATGCCCACGCTTGCGTGGGCATGGCACCCGAATTTTTAATCATGACATAGCACTACGATGTTTTTTAAGCAAAACGTTTCGATCCGTTTACACTTTGAATTAAGCATAAAACCGATACGATGTACAGCCGTTGGTTTAACGTCGCCGTGATTGTGCTGTGGCTGTCGACAATGGGTTGGCTGGTGCACGAGAAGGTTTTGCCGCCGCTGTTGGTGGGTGAACCGCCAAGCTACTGCACCATCCTGGAAGCCCAGCGTTGCGAGCCACCGGTCGGATGGCAAATGTCATTCAACGGTCGGAAGTTGGGCTGGGCACTAAATACCATGCGCAGGCTTCCCGGCGACCTGACCGAAGTCCACAGTCATATCCACTTCGATCAACTGCCGATCAGAGACATGACGCCGGGTTGGCTTCGCGCCTTCATCAGGTTGATTGAGCAGCCGGCCGGCCGGCTTTGCATGGATACCGAAAGCACATTGGTCATCGATCCGTTGGGTAGGCTCTCACGATTCGAGTCGTCGATCCGGCTCGACTCTGCCGAGGAAATAATTCACCTGGAAGGTACGGTCGACGGAAGCCAACTGGAGTTATCGGTTCGTTCAGGCGATTTTTCCTACACCACCGAATCGAACCTTCCACCGAATGCCCTGTTGGGAGACTCTCTCTCGCCGCAGACACAATTGCCCGGGCTTCGCATCGGACAGACCTGGACCGTACCGTCCTACAGCCTCTTCCGACCGCCTAAAAACCCCATGGAAATACTCGAAGCCACAGTAGAGCGAATCGATCGGATCAGCTACAATGGCAATACGCAAAACACCTATCTGGTCGTCTATCGCACAGATCCGGGCATGGGACTGGGCGGCAACCGCACCGTCCGCGGAAAACTCTGGGTCCGTAGGGACGGCGCCGTGTTGAAGCAACAAGTTATGCTATTCGATTCCACCATGACCTTTGTGAGGTTGTCTGAGGACGAGGCGTTGGCGTTGCAGTGCAATGCAAAGCCGCGACCATTGGTCGCGGATAACCCGGCGACGAGTCGATAATCCGAACAACCACGACCAATGATCGCGGCTTTAAAGTTGCCAACTCTCACTGATGATCCAATTCGACAACGTCACCCGAACTTACGGCCGCAAGGTAGCCGTCGACCGACTCGCATTGGCCGTCGAGCGGGGGGAGTTGTTCGCGCTGCTGGGGCCTAACGGCGCCGGCAAGACGACCACGATCAAGATGCTGGTCGGGCTTTTGAGGCCTAACTCGGGAACCGTTACCGTCTGCGGGCACAACGTCACCAGCCAGACCCGCCAGGCCGCCAGGCTGTTGGGCTACGTTCCAGACCAGCCGTTTTTATACGACAAGCTCACCGGCCGGGAGTTCCTCGAATTCGCCGCCGAGATGCGCGGACTGGACAACCACACCGTCGAAGACCGTATCGCTCGGGAGTCGGAACATTTCGATCTGGGCGGCTTCCTCGACGACCTGACCGAAACGTACTCGCACGGCATGAAGCAGCGGCTTGTGTTCGCATCCGCCCTGCTGCACGATCCGGAGGTGCTGGTCATCGACGAGCCGATGGTCGGCCTGGACCCGCGAAGCGTCCGGTTGGTAAAGGACCTGTTGCGGTCGCTGGCCGCCGCCGGCACGATCATCTTCATGTCTACCCATACGCTCGCCGTAGCCGAAGAGATCGCTGACCGGATCGGTATTATGAACGGCGGCCGGATACACTTTCTCGGCACTGTGCCGCAGTTGCAAGACGAGTTATCCTCGCACCACGAGTCGCTCGAGCCGCTTTTCCTCGAACTGACCGACGAGAATAACGAATTAGGGATTAGGGATTAGGGATTGGGGATTGGGGATTGGGGCGACAACAGCGAGCCGCCGGGTTTATCCCGGCGCAAACCTGTAGTAATTGCTGAACAATGCCAAATTTCCCTGCACTGGACTGCTGGTTCCTCACCGGTACGACCGCCTCCGGCAAGACGGGCGTCGGTGTAGAGCTGGCCGGGTTGATCGACGCCGAGATCGTCTCGATGGACTCGATGGCGTTGTACCGCGGCATGGATATCGGTACGGCCAAGCCGACCGACCGGCAGCGCCGCGCCGTGCCGCATCACCTGCTCGACGCGATTGAACCGCACGAGCAGTACAGCGTGGCCCAATACGTGGCGGCCGCCGGAGAGTGTATCGACGAGATCAAGGCACGTGGACGGCAGGTGTTGTTCGTCGGCGGCACGCCGCTGTACTTGAAGGGCCTGCTGCGTGGGATATTCGCCGGCCCGCCGGCCGATTGGGAGTTCCGAAAACAACTCCGAGAAGAAGCCGCCGGTCATGATCCCGGCTGGCTGCACGGTAAGCTCTCGGAGGTCGATCCGGCCTCGGCCGAGCGGTTGCACCAGAACGATACCCGCCGCCTGGTCCGGGCGCTGGAGGTCTACCACAAGACCGGCACGCCGATCAGCCTGTTGCAGCGTCAGTTCGACACGGGCCGCCCGGCCGAGCAGTGTCGCGTGTTCGTGTTGAACCGGCCACGGCAGGACTTGCACCGGCGGATCGAGCAACGTGTAGACGAGATGTTCGCCGCCGGGCTGGTCGACGAGGTCCGCCGTCTGCTGGAACGTTCCGAACCGCTTAGCCGGACCGCCAGAAAGGCCGTCGGCTACCGCGAGGTGATCGAGCACCTCGACGGTGAGCTTACGTTGCCCGAGACGGTCGAGCTGGTCAAGTGCCACACACGTCGGCTTGCCAAGCGACAGGCAACGTGGTTTCGGGGCCTGAGCGAATGTCGTTTCGTGCCGATACCCGGCCGCCTTGATGCGGGCGACGTTGCCCGACGGATTGCAAAAAAGAATCTCACGCAAAGGCGCCTTTGCGTGAGACCTTGAACAAATGTATAATATCGCCCGGCCAATTTCAAGGTCGATTTAAGTAGGGTGCGTGCAACCGTCCCTTTGAACTTAGTACGCAGCTTGTCGCCGGATTGGTTCTGTGTATTTCGTCAACCTTTTGTAAAGTATTATCGTACTTGAGGTTAGCTCAAACCTCAAGGAGGCAAATATGGTTGTCACGGAACGAATGTTCGAACGGTTTTTGAAGAGAAGTCCGGTGTCGGTGATGGGTCGAACCAATGGTGAGCGAAGCTTTGGTTCGCGACACTGCGGCCGACTTGCGGTCCATCGTGCAGGCCTGCGGTGCAACGCGTAAGCCACTTGTGCCTGGCTATCGCACGCTGATCGTGGACGGCAATCACTTTCCCGGCGTCGAGCATCGGATCGAGGAACTGCGGACGATCCGTGCCGGTGCGTTGCCGGGCCACGCGATTGCGGTGCTGGACGCCCAGACTCAACTGGTTGTCGACGTGGTCGCCTGCGAAGACGGCCACGCACAAGAACGCCGTCTGCTGCCGCAGTTGGTGGAGCGGATGGCACCGCGCGACGTGGTCGTTGCTGTTTTGCCTCAGTTGGACATTGAGTGGATTTGATGAGCTAGAGTTTAGCTCACCTCAAGGAGGTCACGATGTCCAATCGCAAGCAATTTACTCCCGAACAGAAGGTGGCGATGGTTCGCCGCCATTTGATCGAGAACGT
>DAOWNK010000232.1 GCA_030642635.1 Pirellulales bacterium | reverse complement strand
TTGTTTTGAAACCGCAGCATGATGGAAGAGCCTTTTTTAGTGTATACCAATTATCGCTGTTTTTTCAGAAAGTGCAGACCTAAAAACGGAAGAGCCAAAAATGATGACGCAAAAGACACAATACTTTTCAATGCTGATGTTAGTCTGTGGCGTAGCCTGTTCGGCCTCGGCCGCATACAAGGAGACAATCGATCCGAACGAAGCCAAAACCAACCCGGATTTCGCCGTGCAAGGGGAGTACGTGGGGGAGTATGTGGGAGAGTATGTGGGCGAGGCGCCCCACTGCGATGCTGGCAAATTGAAAGCCGGCGCCCAGGTGATCGCACAAGGGGACGGAAACTTCCGGATCGTGGTTTATGAAGGGGGGCTGCCGGGTGAAGAATCGATGCGGTGGGATCACCGCTTCTTCTGCTATCAGGGCGAAGGCAAAAGAAACGGAGACGTCACAACACTAAAAGTAAGATCGAAAGAAGTAGAACTGTCTGGGAAGATCGTCGCCGGGAAAATGACGATCAACCAAGTGCCCGGCGGCCCAACGCTGCTTCGCCTTGCGCGAATCCAGCGCAAGAGTCCCACGCTGGGAGCCAGTCCGCCGGAAGGGGCCGTAGTGCTGTTCGACGGCGGCAACGCAGACTGCTTCCACCTCGAACATGGTGGACAACTCACGAAATACAAAACGTTTATAGGCGGGGCTACCACAAAGTCGAAATTTAACAGCTATACGTTACACCTTGAGTTCTGTTTGTCGTACATGCCCAACGCACCGGCCGGAGGGTGGCGGTCCAACAGCGGCGTCTATCTTCACGATTGCTACGAGATCCAGGTGCTTGACTCCTTCGGTCTGGAAGCTAACAAGATCGAATGCGGCGCCCTGTATGACGTGAAAAAAGCCGATGTAAACGTGAGCCTGCCGCCTTTGGTCTGGCAAACCTATGACATTGACTACACTGCGCCGAAGTACAATGCGACCGGAAAAAAAACCGTCAATGGACGCTTAACGGTCCGTCACAACGGGGTGGTGATTCACAAGGATGTAGAATTACCGCACAAGACCCGGGGACGCAAGGATGAGGCCCCCGGCCCTGGCGCCATCCACTTCCAAGGGCACGGTTGCCACGTGCAGTATCGCAATATCTGGTTGGTGCCGGATGAATAAACGGGGGAATGATTTAATATTGACGTTTTGGGCGAGACGTCGGCTGCCCGTGATTGACCGTGTGCCGGGTGCTTTGGCAGAAGCAGTGTTCCCGTCAGACGGCAACCGGGCGGGTGCGGCCAATTCCCGATCTTAAAATCGGCCGGACGATGTGATATGTTTTGTCCACATGGTGCAGCGATATGCACACCGCTCTTTGAAAATTCGTTTTAGTTTAGCCGCCGTGCTTGCACGGTGCGTAGGCCGACGTTACTCACCAGCGAGCCGCCGGGTTTATACCGCTGCTGTCAATTAGATATCGACCCAGGGTCCGTCGGCCAGCAGAGTGAAATCGACCGCCTCGACGTGCTTGGTGTCGTTGCCGCCGCTGGACGATATAGCCTTGACCCAGTCGAAATTACTGACCAGGGCCATTTTGGTTCCGTAGGAGAGCTGCGCCCAGCCGTCGGCGGCTTCCAGGTGGTCGTCGCCGGCGGAGTCGAACAGGTAGGCACAGTCGTAGCCGCCGGCGTTCGCGTTGGCCTGCACGTCTTCAAAGAACTTCGCTCGATTGTAGAAGCTCCCGTTGTACATGGCGGCCTCGACCGGTGTGGCATAGAACGTATCGTCGCCGGCGGAGTCGAACAGCACGGCCCGGTCGTGACCGCCGGCGGTTGCGAAGGCGTGAACGGCGTCGAAGTATTTTGCCCGATAGTATTGCTCGGCGTTGTACAGCGCGGCCTCGACCGGCGTGGCATAGAACGTGTCGTCGCCGACCGAGTCGTAGAATTTGGCAGTATCGTTGCCGCCGGCGGTGGCGAATGCGTGGACGGCGTCGAAGCCAGTCAACACACTCAAGAACCCGTTGCCGGAGAGCTGCGCGTAACCGGTTGCGGCAACGTAGAGATCGTCGCCGGACGAGTCGTACATCTTGGCCGTGTCGTGGCCGGCGGCAGCATGGACGTGGATGGTTTCGATATTGACGGCGGTATGCTGGAATCCGGTCCCAGTTATTCCGATCCCGCCCAACCGCGTCCAAGCGGCATCATCGCCCGGCGAGTCGTACACGTCGGCCGTATCGTGGCCGCCCAGGGCGTTTACGGTAACCTGCTCGACGTTCACCACGCTTACGGACCAGTCGTCGCCGACAAGCTGTGCGTAGTCGTCGCCCAGCACCACGGTTTCCTGCCCTGCGGTGCCGATCAGCACCACGGTATCGTTGCCGCCGAGTCCGTCGAAATGCACCGGTCCGTCTTGCAGATCGTACGGTATCACCTCTCCGTTCAGCTTGATCGAGCCGGTGGTGGCGTTGAACTCGAACAGGTCGTCGCCGTTTGTACCGCCGTATTGGCCGTTTCTGTCGTAATTCATCCAGCTACCATACGGCCAGATGAACGCTCGTTTGGAGGGCAGGCTGGAAAGCCACACGTTGGCAAAGTCCGGCTGACTGTCGACAACAATTGCGGTGACCTCGAAGTCGACGTCCTGAATACTATTACAATTGAAGACAACTTCGACGCTGTTTACAGCGGTAAACGAGAAGTCCCCGATTGGGGCAAAACTCTCGAATGGGATGAATATGGAGTACGCCTCGGTACTTTCGGACGTCGTACCAAAGAAATAGGCACCGTTGCCGCTGGAGGACGCGGCGCAGACCATTAAGTCCATCTGATCGACCGTCCCGCCGACCTGCAACGACACGAAGTCGATTCTAAAGCCGGTATTTTTACCGCCGGCGGTCAGGTCGGTCGGCGGTTCGGTGTAATTGCCGTCGTATGTCAAGGTGACCGTGGTGCCGGGAATTGCGCTGGCGAATTCGTAGCTCCCGTCGCCAATCTCGCCGGAGGCCGATAGTGGGTTGGCCTGATCGGTGACGTCTACGAGCATGTCGCGCCAGCCGCCGAAGATACCCGGCCCGGCGGCCTGCAGCAACGTCGGGTCTGGATCGTAAGCGTTGATAAAGTAGGATTGGACCGGAGTCGGATCGTTAATAAAGTCGTCGATAAACAGCCCGCTGCTGGACAGAACCGTATCGTTTATAACGTCGAACGAGTACACGTCCGGCCCGGCGGTCTGAGCGGCGCCGGGCGGCGGCAGTTGGCGTATGAAGTAGCCGCCGTCGTTCAAGGCGTCGAAGGAGTATTTGCCGGTGGTCGGATCGGTCTGGGTGGTGGCGAACAGCGGGTCGTCGAGCACTCCGTTGGTGTTTGTGTCTTTATACAGTTCGAGCGTGATTTGCGGAATGGACCACGTCGGGTCGTCGGCGCTTATGCCGTTGCCGGTCAGGTCCTCGAATACCGTGCCGGTAATCGAAGCGAGCAGTTCGCGTTTCTCGCAGGTTTCCAGCCGAAGCTGTCGGAATCGCGGCCGACCGTTCAACGCGATGCGACCTCGGCGTTTGAGAGAAGACGTGTGCAGAGAAGAGATTGCAGAAAATATCCTAGGGAATCGCAAGCGCGTCATAGTTGTCGTCTCCAGGAGCAAAAAGCCGGCGCTCAGGGCCGGGGCTGCAAGGGGACAGGCACATTTTTCGGCCAAAAGGGGCCGAAAAACGAGCCAGTCCCCGGCCCGTGAACAGTTACTGAAAATCAAAGTTGCGTATAATCCTACCGCCGCCTTCTTCGCCGATATCCATAAACGGCAAAGCTGCCAACAACACAACCAAGCAGCACCAAAACGGATGGTTCCGGCACGACGTCGATCGCGTCGAGCACGATGTCCACGTTCGGCATGGACAGCCCGGCTGCATCGGTGTTGAACAGGAACATCAAGCTGTTTATGTTGCCGAACACCGCGCTGCCCTGCGATCCGAATTCGGTGAACTTGATCGAGTGTTCGAACTTTCGTGTGCTGTCGGCGACATAACCCCAATGTGTAAGCGTGACGATCTCGGCCGGCTTGTGCGGGTCCGGGGCGCCGGTTACTTGAACACCGATCTTAAGGCCCTGCGGATGAACGCCGTCGGACGAGATAAAGCGTAGCACCAGCCGGTCGTTGACCCCGCCGTCGGTCAGGTCGGCCGACAGGCTCTGTGCATTGTGCAACTTTTTGTTGATTGGATCGTCCAGGTCTACGCCGTCGTATTGTAACGTTACTTTTGTAGGCGGTGCGCCGCAGGTGGCAATTTGTAAAACTCCCGCCTGATGAACCTCCGGCTCCTGGCCGATGATGGCAGCGGCCGAAAGCGGCCCCGACGGACCGAGCACCTCTACCAACATATCACGCTCGCCGCCGATAATGTTGGTGTCGGTGTGTTTTACAAGCAGTGCATCCGTGGGATCCACGCTGTGAGGAGGAACAAAGTAGACTTCTCCAGGGCCGGGAGACTCGAAATCGTCGATCACGATCTTCCCTGCAAAAGCCACGGGGACAACAGCCGTCAGCAACCAAGCGACTGCACAGATCAATACACAACGCAAAGCAATATGTCTGTAATTCATCGAATCCCTCCTTTATAAAGGAAGTGTGTGTACGAACGGATTTCTCAACCCCAACTGCGCATAGACTACGCCTAACCTCTATGATAAACAAAATTTCCAAAGATGCAAGAACCTGCCACGTAATTCCGACCGGATTTCAGGAAATTTTTTCCAGAGAGTTGTGCGATACCCCCCCCGTGCGACGGGGCTTTTATTGTGGTTAATTTTAACCAAATTGCGAACTACTGAAAGCGCCCTATGCAACGCGAGAAAGAAGTACGCCCTCCCTCATTACAACTCTACGAACACCCGTTTCATCGCCTGCGCCGACGATAAACCTGTTGTCCAATGAGGAAGAGAATTGCAACGCAAACCAAGGCCAAGGTGGAAGGCTCGGGCACTCCTTTGATGTGCTTGTCCTTGCTGATGATAAAGGCGCCGCCGACGGGAATTTCCACGTTCCACT